>NZ_VWXC01000029.1:0-69900 GCF_011752685.1 Candidatus Pantoea communis | reverse complement strand
ATAATGGCGATGGCGCCAGGGCTGGTGCTGCCGGAAAGAAGAGTGCGGCATTACCCAAGGGCGGTAAAAAAGAGGCCACAACGTTATCCGTTGCGGCCTCCATTAAGATCTTAACTGACAAGCATTAGGGGCTAGGCGCGCTTTTACGTGGTTTTCGTGGCATCAGTTAGACTTTTTCCGTAAGCTAAGGCGCTTATTTCTTCACCCCACAGGACATAACGATGGATTCACTGGTCGTTCCTGACATCGACATCCTGCGTCGCTGGCTGGATCAACAAAATATCACTTGGTTCGAATGCGATGCCTGCCAGGCACTGCACCTGCCGCACATGCAGAATTTTGACGGGGTGTTTGATGCAAAAATCGACCTGGTGGACAACGTCATCCTCTTCTCGGCCCTCGCGGAAGTGAAACCCACAGCATTGATTCCTTTGGTCGGCGATTTATCGCAGATCAATGCCAGTTCGCTTACGGTGAAGGCCTTTATCGATATCCAGGATGACAATCTGCCCAAGCTGATTGTCTGCCAGTCGATCAGTACCACTGCCGGATTGACGTTTGGTCAGTTCTCGCACTTTATGAAGCAAAGTGAAGAGGGCGTTTCCATGGTGATCATGGAAGCCTTTGCCAATAATTTGCTGATGATGGGCGAAGAAGAGGAGCGCCAACCTAGCTCCAGCAGCCACGCGATGCTGCACTGAGTTCCCCGCCTCGCTAACTGCCGCTTTTTGCGGCAGTTTTCATTTTAGCCCTACCACTTTTTATTCTGCATTTTGCCCTTTATTGCCAGATATTAGTCGTGCTTTATGCCGCTAGTGCCAAACCCCATAGCAGAAACATGCATAAAATATCGCAAAAAGGCGTTTTTTACGCTGGATCTGGCACGCCTGAAGCAGGGGGGCTATTCTTGCGGGGCTGCTTGAGACATGCAACCTCAGCACAGGTATAGGTTTTTGCTATTAAACTCCCGCTGAATATTGATTCATTGTGTGTCTGTGATTAAACAGAAAACGCAACGTCCGGATCGCGTGTATGCAGCGTTGTGATGACCCCCTCAGGAGGATGGAAAACATGTTCAACCAACGTAAAAAATGGTTGCCAGGTGTGGTTGCTGGTGTGCTGATGGCTGCGGCCGCTGGTGCTCAGGCAGAAGATAAAACGCTGCACGTCTATAATTGGTCCGATTATATTTCGGCCGACACCGTGCCGAATTTTGAAAAGCAGACCGGTATCAAAGTGGTCTACGACGTGTTCGATTCCAACGAAGTGTTGGAAGGTAAGCTGATGGCGGGTTCTACCGGCTACGACGTTGTGGTGCCATCCTCCAGTTTCCTTGCACGCCAACTGCAATCAGGCGTTTTCCAGGAGCTGGATAAGAGCAAGCTGCCAAACTATAAAAACCTCGATCCTGATTTGATGGCGAAAGTCGCGCAGCACGATCCGGGTAACAAATATGCGATTCCGTATCTGTGGGGTACCACCGGTATCGGCTATAACATCGACAAGGTAAAAGCCGCGCTGGGTACTGATGCGCCCGTCAACAGCTGGGATTTGGTGCTGAAGCCTGAAAACCTGGAAAAACTGAAAAGCTGTGGTGTTTCCTTCCTCGATGCGCCGGAAGAGATCTTCGCCACCGTGCTGAACTACCTCGGCAAAGATCCGAACAGTTCAGACGCCAAAGATTACACCGGTGCCGCGACCGATCTGCTGCTGAAGCTGCGTCCTAATATCCGCTACTTCCACTCGTCTCAGTACATTAACGACCTGGCGAATGGCAACATCTGTGTGGCGATCGGTTGGTCTGGCGATATCCTGCAGGCGAAAGATCGTGCAGTCAAAGCCAACAACGGCGTGCACCTGGGTTACAGCGTGCCGAAAGAGGGCGCTCTGGCCTTCTTCGATATGATGGCGATTCCGAAAGACGCGAAAAACCTCGACGCAGCCTATCAGTGGCTGAACTACATCATGGATCCAAAAGTGATCGCGGATGTCTCTAACAAGATGAACTACGCCAACGGCAACAAGGCGTCACTGCCATTGATCAATGCCGATGTGCGCAACAATCCGGGCATCTTCCCAACGCCGGATGCGATGGCCAAGCTGTTTGTGCTCAAAGTCCAGGATCCGAAACTGGATCGTGCGCGCACCCGTGCATGGACTAAAGTAAAAAGTGGTAAGTAATTCGTTCTAAACGGATTCGTTACCTGTAGACGACAACAGAGGCGCGGTGATGGCCTCTGTTGTGCCATTTTAGCGGCTGGCTGTGCCGCGCTACACCGCTTAGCGCCGGAGAAATGTTAGTGAACGACGCGATTCCCCGCCCCCCAAATAAAACGGCTAAGGCGTTAACGCCGCTGCTGGAAATCCGCAACCTGACCAAATCTTTTGACGGCCAGCACGCCGTAGATGATGTCAGCCTGACCATTTATAAAGGCGAGATTTTTGCCCTGCTGGGTGCTTCCGGCTGTGGTAAATCGACCTTGCTGCGCATGCTGGCGGGCTTTGAACCACCGACCAGCGGGCAGATTGTGCTGGATGGGCAAGACCTGTCACACGTTCCGCCTTATCAGCGCCCGATCAATATGATGTTCCAGTCCTACGCGCTGTTCCCGCACATGACGGTGGAGCAGAACATTGCCTTTGGATTGAAGCAGGATAAATTGCCGAAAGGCGAAATCAGCAGCCGCGTGGCCGAAATGCTGACGCTGGTGCATATGCAGGAATTTGCTAAGCGTAAACCGCATCAGCTTTCCGGCGGTCAGCGTCAGCGCGTGGCGCTGGCGCGTAGCCTGGCGAAACGCCCCAAACTGCTGCTGCTGGATGAGCCGATGGGCGCGCTGGATAAGAAACTGCGCGACCGCATGCAGCATGAAGTGGTGGATATTCTGGAGCGCGTCGGCGCGACCTGCGTGATGGTAACGCACGACCAGGAAGAAGCCATGACTATGGCCGGTCGTATTGCCATCATGAACCGTGGAAAATTTGTGCAGATTGGTGAGCCGGAGGAGATCTACGAGCATCCTACCAGCCGTTACAGTGCCGAATTTATCGGTTCAGTTAACGTGTTTGACGGCCTGCTGCGCGAGCGTGCTGAAGATGGCGTGGTGATTGATGCGCCGGGCCTGGTACATCCGCTTAAAGTGCAGACCGATGTCTCTATCATCGATAACGTGCCGGTGCATGTCGCTTTACGTCCGGAAAAAGTGATGCTGTGCGAAGAGGTGCCGGCGGATGGCTGCAACTTTGCCGTCGGCGAAGTGGTGCATATTGCCTATCTCGGTGACCTGTCGATTTATCACGTTCGCCTGCGCAGCGGTCAGATGATCAGCGCGCAGCTGCAGAATGCACATCGCTACCGCAAAGGTGCGCCAACATGGGGTGATGAAGTTCGCCTGTGCTGGGACGCCGACAGCTGTGTGGTTCTGACGGTTTAAGGAGGCGTAATGAGCCAGATTTCTCAACGCAGCGAGCCGGAAGTGGTGGGTACACCGCTGCAGCGCTGGGGCACGCGTATTAAAATGCTGCATGGTCGCAAGCTGGTGATCGCCTTGCCTTATCTTTGGCTGATCCTGCTGTTTCTGCTGCCGTTCCTGATCGTGCTGAAGATCAGTTTCGCCGATATTGCGCGTGCCATTCCGCCTTACACCGATCTGGTGACCTGGGCCGATGACCAGCTCAATCTGGTGCTGAATCTCGGTAACTACATCACGTTGACGGATGATCCGCTGTATGCCGAAGCCTATCTGACCTCGCTCAAGGTGGCGGCGATTTCTACCGTAATCTGTCTACTGATCGGATATCCGCTGGCGTGGGCGGTAGCGCACAGCAAACCTTCAATGCGCACCATCCTGCTGTTGCTGGTGATCTTGCCCTCCTGGACCTCGTTCCTGGTGCGCGTGTACGCGTGGATGGGCTTGCTGAACAACAACGGCATTCTTAACCGCTTCCTGATGTGGCTGGGGGTTATCGATCACCCGCTGGTGATTCTTTACACCAATACCGCGGTGTATATCGGCATTGTTTACTGCTATCTGCCGTTTATGGTGTTGCCGATCTATACCGCACTAACCCGTATCGACTACTCGCTGGTCGAGGCCTCGCTGGATCTGGGTGCGCGTCCGCTGAAAACCTTCTTTAGCGTGATTGTGCCGCTGACCAAAGGTGGGATTATCGCCGGTTCGATGCTGGTGTTTATCCCGGCGGTAGGGGAGTACGTGATCCCAGAACTGTTGGGAGGGCCGGACAGCATTATGATTGGCCGTATCCTGTGGCAGGAGTTCTTTAACAACCGTGACTGGCCAGTGGCTTCGGCGCTGGCGGTGATCATCCTGTTGATTTTGATTCTGCCGATCATCTGGTTCCACAAGCATCAAAATCGTGAGTTAGGAGAGAAGGAATGAATCAGTTACCGACCATTCGCTCTCCATGGCGTACGGCGATTTTGGCCGCATGCTTCCTGTTCCTGTACGCGCCGATGCTGCTGCTGGTGGTTTACTCCTTCAACAGCTCGCAGTTGGTCACCGTGTGGGAGAGCTTCTCATTCCACTGGTACAAAGTGCTGTTCCAGGACGATGCGATGCTGGATGCCGTTGGCCTCAGCCTGACCATTGCGGCGCTTTCCGCCACCATGGCGGTGGTGTTGGGTACCATGGCGGCGGTGATCATCGTGCGTTTCGGCCGTTTCCGTGGGCATAGCGGTTTTGCGTTTATGCTCACCGCACCGCTGGTGATGCCGGATGTGATCACCGGGTTGTCACTGCTGTTGCTGTTTGTGGCGATGGGCAACACTTTCGGCTGGCCGAGCGATCGTGGCATGCTCACCATCTGGCTGGCGCACGTCACTTTCTGTACTGCTTACGTGGCGGTGGTGATCAACTCCCGTCTGCGCGAGCTGGATCGTTCCATCGAAGAAGCGGCAATGGATCTCGGGGCGACGCCGCTGAAAGTGTTCTTCGTGATAACCGTACCCATGATTGCTCCGGCAATTGTCACCGGTTGGCTGCTGGCCTTTACGCTGTCACTCGATGACCTGGTGATTGCCAGCTTCGTCACCGGGCCGGGCGCTACCACGTTGCCAATGGCGATCTTTGCTACCGTGCGACGCGGCGTCAATCCAGAGATCAATGCGTTAGCCTCATTGATTTTGTTTGTCGTCGGCCTGGTCGGTTTCATCGCCTGGCGCTTTATGGCGCACGAAGAAAAGCAACGTTTACGCGATATTCAGAAAGCTAAACGTGGCTGAAAGCCGTAACATTTGCCAATATAAGAACGGGCCGGTTTAATGGCCCGTTTTTTTATGGTTACGGAGTCAAACCATGTCGGAAACCCTCAAAAACGCGATGGCAAATTCTACGCCTGCACCGGTGATGGTGGCGGGGATCGCCATTATTGCCACGCGCTGTCTCAGCGTGCTGATGCTAGCCAATGAACTGGGTTACGACGAAATGGCTAACTTTGTCCACCGCAGTGCACAGGCGTGGGATTCCACGCTAATTTTTATCGCCAGTCAGCTAATCTTTCTGTTTGAACTACGCTGTGCCTTTACCCTGTTGCGCGGTAGCAATCGCGGACGATGGGGTTATGTGATGGCGCAAATTATCGTGCTCGGTTATATGCTGATGGCGTCCGTTGGATGGATCTACCCGGAAATCTTCAGTATTCCCGGTGAAACTAATGCACAGATCATCCACCACACGCTGATGCAGAAAGTACCGGATGCGCTGGTGTTACTGCTGTTGTTTGTGCCGGCCAGCAGTCGCGCATTTTTCCGCGCCCGGTGATACAATCTGCCCCCGATTTTTCTCCCGATTCTGAATACAGGCCTTTCCATGTATTGCGCGCTTTATGATGCCGGTCGCTGTCGTTCGTGCCAGTGGCTGGAGAAACCCTATCCGCAGCAGCTCAGCGAGAAGCAGTCGCTGCTCGAGCAGTTACTGTCGCAGACCGCGGTGGCTGAGTATTTACCGCCGGTAACCTCCGCGCTGCAGGGTTTTCGTAATAAAGCCAAAATGGTGGTGAGCGGCAGCGTTGAGCGGCCGATTTTTGGCATGGTGGCGCGTGATGGCGAACCGGTTGATCTGTGCGATTGCCCGCTCTATCCCGCCCGCTTTGCGCCGGTGTTCGAGGTGCTGAAACCTTTTATTGCCCGCGCCGGATTAACGCCCTACAACGTGGCGCGTAAACGCGGTGAACTGAAATTCCTACTGCTGACCGAGAGTTCTCAAGGTGGCATGATGCTGCGGTTTGTGCTGCGTTCCACCAGCAAGCTGGAGCAGTTGCGCGCGGCCTTACCCTGGCTGCAGCAGCAGTTACCGCAGCTGAAAGTGATCTCCGCCAACATCCAGCCGGTGCATATGGCGATTCTGGAAGGGGAAGAAGAGATTGCTTTGACGCCGGATCAAGCGCTGGCGGAGTGTTTCAATCAGGTGCCGCTGTATATTCGCCCGCAGAGTTTCTTCCAGACTAACCCGCAGGTCGCCGCCGATTTGTATGCCACGGCGCGTGATTGGGTCGCGGAGCTGCCGGTGTCCAGCATGTGGGATCTGTTCTGCGGCGTGGGCGGTTTCGGCTTGCACTGTGCCACGCCCGAGATGCAGCTGACCGGTATTGAGATCAGTGCGGAAGCCATTGCCTGTGCGCAGCAGTCGGCTGAACAGTTAGGACTCGATAAGGTGAGTTTCGCCGCGCTGGATTCGACCCAGTTCGCCACATCGCGTGAGCAGGTGCCACAGTTGGTGCTGGTCAATCCGCCGCGTCGCGGGATTGGGGCTGAGCTGTGTGCTTATCTCAGTGAAATGGCGCCAGACTACATTCTCTATTCGAGCTGCAATCCCAGCACGATGGCGCAGGATATTGCACGTCTGGCGGATTACGCGGTGAGCCGCGTCCAGCTGTTTGATATGTTCCCGCACACCGCACATTTTGAAGTGCTGACATTACTGATTAAGAAGGGTGGAGCCACGTAGCCACCGCCTGAACGGAGGACGTGCAGAACCTGTCAGGTGGCACGCCACGAGGCTCCATAATGCTTATTCCGGGAACCACTTCTGATTGATTTGCTGCCAGGTGCCATCGGCTTTCAGCGCCACCAGTGCGTCATTCATCTCTTTCAACAGCGCTGCATTGCCTTTACGCACCGCAATGCCTAAGCCGGTGCCGAAGTATTCGGTATCGGTGATATGTTCACCCACTGGGCTGAGGTCTTCATTGGCTTTTAGCCACTGATTGACCACCGCACTATCGCCAAATACGCCGTTCAGGCGACCATTTTTCAGATCGAGAATCGCATTCTGATAGCTGTCGTAAGACACGGCGATCACTTCTGGATGTTTTTCCAGCAGGTATTTCTGATGCGTGGTGCCATTTTCAACGCCCACACGCTTACCCTTCAGCTGACTAAAGTCGGTGAACTGTCCCTTTTGGGCAATCACAATCGCGGAGTTTGCGTAGTAAGGCTGAGTGAAATCGACCTGTTTGCTGCGCTCGGCGGTAATATCCATACCTGAGATAACCGCATCGTAACGACGGAATTTCAGCGAAGGGATCAAACTGTCAAACGCGTTATTGGTAAAGGTGCAATCCGCTTTCATTTGCTGGCATAAGGCTTTTGCCAGATCGATATCGAAGCCAACGATTTGGTTGTCGTGGTCGAGGGATTCAAACGGGGGATAGGTCGCAGAAGAGGCGAAGCGGATTTTTTCCGCCGCATAAGCATTCATTGCCAGTGTTGCCAGCGCCGCAGCAACAATCCATTTTTTCATTATGTGACTCCTGTAAACCATGCCAGAGATAGAACGGGTTACACGATGCCAGTAAATGAATTTATATGCAAATAATATGATTAAAAAATTACATGCGTTATTGGGGCGTGGCAGCGCGAGATATGACGCGTTTGTCCGCAGCACTTTCACCTCAGACAAACGCGATACTTCGCGCCAATACGGCAATCAATTACGGTGTTCGAATGCCAATGCGCGCTTTTCGATTAAACGCATCATCAGCGTGAGCAAACCGTTGACCACCAGATAGATCAGCCCGGCAGCAGCATACACCGTAATGTCATAAGTGCGGCCATACAGCAATTGCCCATGGCCCATCACTTCCATCAGCGTAATGGTGTACGCCAGTGAAGTGCTCTTAAACACTAAAACGACTTCGTTAGAGTAAGAGGAGAGGGCGCGTTTAAACGCATACGGCAGCAGAATACGCAGCGTGTCTTTACGGTTCATCCCCAGCGCAGCGCAGGATTGCCACTGTCCGGAGGGGATGGCACGTACTGCACCGTAAAATAGCTGAGTGGTATAGGCTGCACTGTTGAGCGACAGTGCAATCAGCGCGCACAGCCAGGGCTGTGATAGCAGATGCCATAACCACGGCACGTTCTGAATGCTGGGAAACTGGCCGGGACCGTAATATATCAGGAAGATTTGCACTAGCAGCGGCGTGCCGGTGAACACCGTGATGTAGCCTTTCACCAGCCAGTTCAGCACCGGGACTTTCAGTGAGAGCACGATGGTACACAGCAGCGATAGCACCAGCGCGGCAATCAGTGACGCGATGGTTAAGGTCAGGCTGGTGTGCAGCCCTTTCAGGAGTTCGGGTAAGTAATCCAGCATGCGTCAGGCCCCCCGCTCGAAACGTGTGGTGCGTGATTCAATACGGCGCAGTATCGCCTGACTGAACAGCGTGATGATCAGGTAGACGGCCGCAGCCACCAGATACCAGGTAAAGGGTTCCTGGGTGCGTGTGGCAATGCTTTTGGTTTGCAGCATGATGTCATTCACGCTAATTAGCGACACCAGCGCAGTATCTTTCAGTAACACCAACCACTGATTGCCCAGGCCCGGCAGCGCATGACGCCACATTTGTGGCATGATCAGGCGGAAAAAAATCGCCGATTTCTTCATACCCAACGCCTGGCCAGATTCCCATTGGCCGACAGGCACTGCTTTCAGCGCGCCACGCAGCGTTTGGGAGGCGTAGGCCGAGTAAAGCATTGCCAGGGCAATGACGCCGCACAGGAAAGGGCTGACGTCGAAGTTTTCAATCTGAACCTGCACGGGAATGCTAAACAAGCCCAGATTGATATGGAAGCCATCGGATAAGGTCAGTAGCAGTTGTGAGGCACCAAAGTAGACAAACAGCACCACCAGAATTTCCGGCAGGCCACGGATCAGTGTCACCAGCCCGGTACCGATCCACGCCAGCGGTTTCCAGCGGACGGTTTCCCAGCCAGCAAAAATCATCGCCAGCACAAGGCCGGCGATCAGTGCACAAACAGCAAGGCCGACGGTCATGCCGGCGGCGCTTGCGAGTGGAATCATTTCATTCATCAGAGATTACTGCTGGAACCATTTGTTGTAGATGGTTTTGTAAGTGCCGTCAGCTTTGATCTTCTCCAGAGCGGTGTTGAATTTGCCCTGCAGCTCAGTATTACCCTGACGGACCGCGATACCCAGACCGGTACCGAAGTAATCTTTATCGGTCACTTTCTCACCCAACGGTGCGAGGTTGGCGTTCTGTTTCAGCCATTCGTTCACCACGGCGGTATCACCAAATACCGCATCAATGCGGCCATTTTTCAGGTCCAGAACCGCGTTCTGGTAGCTGTCATAAGGCACAACCGTGATGTCGTTGTGTTTATCAGACAGGTATTTCTGGTGCGTGGTGCCGTTCTGAACGCCAACGCGTTTACCTTTCAGCGCATCCACATTCGCCAGCTTGCCTTTCTGGGCAATAAAGATCGCGGAATTATCGTAGTAAGGCTTGGAGAACAGCACCTGCTTTTCACGCTCTGGGGTGATATCCATACCCGCCATCACGGCGTCAAAACGACGGAACTTCAGGCTGGGGATCAGGCTGTCAAATGCCTGGTTGGTGAAGGTACAGGTCGCATCAATCTCTTTACACAGCGCATTGGCCAGATCGACATCGAAGCCCTGAATTTTGTTGTCAGAATCCACAAATTCAAACGGAGGATAAGAGGCTTCAGTGGCAAAACGCAGGGTTTGCGCAGCAGAAGCGCTGAGGCTTAGACCGGCAAGCAGTGCAGCAAGTACGACTTTTTTCATTAGATGCATCCTGACTTAGTGCGAAAGATAATGTGCAAACGCTTCGGTTTGCGGCTGTGTAAAGTGGCTGGCATCGCCTTGCTCAACGATATGGCCGTTCTCCATGTACACCACGCGGCTGGCGGTTTTGCGCGCCACCTCGACTTCGTGGGTCACAATCACCTGGGTGATCTGCGTTTGTGCCAGCTCACGAATGATGCTGACGATCTGCGCGGTGATTTCAGGGTCGAGGGCGGCGGTAGGTTCGTCGAACAACAGCACCTGCGGCTCCATCATCAACGCGCGGGCAATCGCCACACGTTGTTGCTGGCCACCGGAAAGATGCAGTGGAAAACGATCGGCAAAGGGCGTCAGACGCAGACGTTCCAGCAGTTTATCGGCACGCGCACGCGCGGCGTCTTTGCTGAGACCGAGCACGCGGCACGGCGCTTCAATCAGATTCTGCACCACGCTGAGGTGAGGCCACAGATTGTATTGCTGGAACACCATGCCCACGTTTTGGCGCAGTTCACGGATTGCGCTGTCTGACGGCGCTTTGCTGAAGTCGAAGTGATTCCCGGCAATCTGCAGGCTGCCGGAACGCGGCTGCTCCAGCAGATTGAGGACGCGCAGGAGCGAACTTTTACCCGCGCCACTCGGCCCGAGCAACACCAGCGTCTCTCCCTGCGGACAAGCCAGGTTGATATCGAACAGTGCCTGATGGGCACCGTAAAAACAGTTTATGGCGTTTAGTTGAATACTCATGCGCAAAAAATGAATAGTAATTAGTGCCGCGAATCTTAACGTCACCAGAATAGTTATGCAATTGTGGTGGGTTAAAATTTATTAAACAGCAGTGAAGTCCCAAAAGCGTAGCACAATATCGCGCAGGTCAACCCCGGGAAGGGCTCGCCGGCTGCAATTTATTGATGAAAAATTAACAAAAAACGCCGCAAAGATGCGGCGCGCTTATGTTTAGAACTGAGTGCTGTAAAATTGAACAGCTATTTCTTCTCTTCCAGCAGCTGGCTGAGCGATCCGCCGCCTGCGTGCGGCCAGTCACCGACGTAACGAATATCATCCACCGCCCAGCAGGTTCCTTCGTGAATCATCAATACCTCGTCGTGCCAGCTTTTGCCATCACGGCTCAAATCGACGCGCAGTGGGATGTTTCGTGCATCGCGATTAGGAATGGTTGAGGCGCTGGCAACATCGGCGGACGTGGGACCCTGTGCGAGGCTGGAGAACAGATCGGCCTGGCTCCAGGAGGCAGGTTTATTGCTCTGCGTGCTGGCGCTCAGCAGTTTTTGATACAGGCGATCGCTCAGGTAAGGGCGATATTTTGCCAGCGTGGTGCTATCGGGCAGACCCTGACCGGGCTGGCTGATGCGCAAATCGTAAAACTGCTGCGCGACGCTATCTGGGCCACCGTCAGCACAGCTGGCAGTGCGCGGTCCGTTATCCTTGATCACCGGTTCAACGGTGGTACAGGCACTGAGCAGTAACGCAGCGGGAACAAGCAGCGCAAAGGCATTGTTTCTCATCTCGATTTCCTTATTGTTCACTGGCAAAGCGTCATTTTTAGCATAGAGTATAGTCTTGCTTTTACGCCGTACGAGCTGTTCACCTCAGGAGAGAAAAATGAAATTTTCCACCACGCCCACCTTAGAAGGGCACAGCATCACTGAATATTGCGGTGTGGTTACCGGTGAAGCGATTCTCGGGGCCAACATTTTCCGTGACTTCTTTGCCGGGATTCGCGATATCGTCGGTGGTCGTTCCGGTGCTTATGAAAAAGAGCTGCGCAAAGCGCGACAGATCGCGTTTGAAGAGCTGGAAGAGCAGGCAAAGGCGCTGGGTGCGAATGCGGTCGTGGGCATTGATATCGATTATGAAACCGTTGGCAAAGACAGCAGCATGCTGATGGTCAGTGTGACCGGTACCGCAGTGATTATTCGCTAATGCGT
This sequence comes from Candidatus Pantoea communis, assembly GCF_011752685.1. Classification (NCBI taxonomy): domain Bacteria; kingdom Pseudomonadati; phylum Pseudomonadota; class Gammaproteobacteria; order Enterobacterales; family Erwiniaceae; genus Pantoea; species Candidatus Pantoea communis. Next base: position 57,884 of record NZ_VWXC01000029.1, on the reverse strand, counting down.
TTTGCTGTTCTGTTGGCGCTGGCGTTTTTACTGAGTGCCTGTCAGTCGTCTGTTGAGCCGCGCAACGGCTACTGGGTCGATACCGCGCATCCGGCGCAGGGCGCGCGGCCTCGCATTAAAGTGGTGGTGATCCATTATACCGCCGAAGATCTGCCATCCTCGCTGGCCACGCTCACCGATCGTGAAGTCAGTGCCCACTATTTGATCCCGCAGCAGCCGGCGCAAAAAGGCGGCCAGGGCGTCATCTGGCAACTGGTGCCGGAGCGCGAACTGGCGTGGCATGCCGGGCCGAGTTTCTGGCGCGGTGCGACCCGTATCAATGACACGTCGATTGGGATTGAGATCGTCAATCGTGGCTACACGCGGACATTAACCGGCGTGGAGTGGCAGCCTTTTACGCCTGCGCAAATCAGCGTGCTGGTGGCGCTGGTGAAGGATATTACGCAGCGTTATGCCATCACACCTGAAAATCTGGTGGGGCACAGCGATATCGCGCCGCAGCGGAAACAGGATCCTGGCCCGTTGTTCCCGTGGCAGCAGTTGGCGCAGCAGGGGCTGGGCGCATGGCCCGATCGCGCTACCGTGCAGCGCTATCTCCACGGGAATGCGGCTGATGCGCCCATCGATCAGGCCGAACTGTTGGATGCGCTGCAGCGCTATGGTTATGACGTCAATTCAGCGAATACCCCGCCCATGCAGCGTAAGCTGATCGCGGCGTTTCAGATGCACTTCCGTGCACGAGATTATCGAGGCATCGCCGATGCGGAAACGCTGGCGATAGCTCGGGCACTGCTGGCGAAATACGGCGCAGCGCAGTAAGAGACGGTGTATGGCATCGCCGATGCGGAAACGCTGGCGATAGCTCGGGCGCTGATGGCGAAATACGGCGCAGCGCAGTGAAGAGACGGTGTATGGCATCGCCGATGCGGAAACGCTGGCGATAGCTCGGGCACTGCTGGCGAAATACGGCGCAGCGCAGTGAAGAGACGGTGTATGACATCGCCGATGCAGAAATGCTGGCGATAGCTCGGGCGCAGCTGGCGAAATACGGTGCGGCTGAAGCAGGGCCTCGCGTTGGTGAGCTTGTGGACGGCCCGAAAGCCGTCCCTGCAAGACACTATGCGGCCTGTTACGCTAAAAACGCCTGCCAGTGCGCAACCAGACGTTGTAAATCCTGGCGGCTGACATCGAGGTGGGTGGCAATGCGCGTGACCGGACCCACGCTCATCAGCACATCGCCGGAGTGCATCCAGCTTTTCAGTGCGTCAACCTGATCCGCCGGTACTTTCACAAACAACATGTTGGTGTGCTGATTCAGTACCTCAACCCCAATGGCGCTGAGCTGCCCAGCCAGCCAGGCCGCATTGTCATGATCTTCTTTCAGGCGCGCCACGTTGTGCTTCAGCGCGTACAGACCCGCCGCCGCCAGGATGCCCGCCTGACGCATGCCGCCGCCGGTCATCTTACGCCAGCGACGCGCCTGCTCAATGTAGGCTTCATCACCGCACAGCAGTGAACCCACCGGGGTGCCGAGTCCTTTGGACAGGCAGATGGTCAGCGTGTCGCAATAACGCGCAATATCCTTTAGCTCAACATTTTGCGCCACCACGGCGTTGAAGATACGGGCACCATCAATGTGCAGCGCCAGTTTGTGTTCGCGCGTTAACTTCCACGCTTGTTCCAGATAGCTCTGCGACAGCACTTTGCCGTGATGGGTGTTTTCCAGGCTCAGCAGGCGCGTGCGCGCAAAGTGGATATCATCGGGTTTGATCGCGGCAACGATATCCGCCAGCGGCAGCGACCCATCCTCGGCGTGCGAGATCGGTTGTGGCTGAATACTGCCCAGTACCGCCGCGCCACCCGCTTCGTATTTGTAGTTATGTGCCTGTTGACCGACGATATATTCATCGCCGCGCTGGCAGTGACACAGCAGCGCCACCAGGTTGGCTTGCGTGCCGGTCGGGAAGAACAGCGCTGCGGCTTTGCCACTCAGGCGGGCGGCCTCGATTTCCAGCGCATTGACGGTGGGATCATCGCGATAGACATCATCGCCAGTTTCGGCGGCCATCATCGCATCCAGCATGGCGGCACTTGGGCGGGTTACGGTATCACTGCGTAAATCGATCACATCGCTCTCCTGAAACAAAAAAGCGGGCTGAGCGCCCGCGTTGTGAGTTATCTGGCCTGGTTATCCGTTTTACCTCAGCCAGTTGGTTTTCGCCAGTTCAACAATCTCATCACCCCGTCCATTCAGAATCGCGCGCAGCATATACAGGCTGAATCCTTTGGCCTGCTCGGCTTTGATCTGCGGCGGCATCGACAGCTCTTCCTTAGCGGTGATCGCATCGATCAGTACCGGACCATCATGCGCAAACGCCTGTTCCAGCGCGCTGTTGAGTTCAGAGGCTTTCTCGACGCGAATGCCTTTAATACCGCAGGCGGTGGCAATGGCGGCAAAATCCGGGTTCTCCAGATCGGTGCCGTCGGTAAGGTAACCGCCGGCTTTCATCTCCATCGCCACGAAGCCCAGCACGCTGTTATTGAAGATCACCAGCTTCACCGGCAGTTTCAGTTGTGCCACCGAAATAAAGTCGCCCATCAACATACTGAAGCCGCCATCACCGCACAGCGCCACGACCTGACGCTGCTTATCGATTGCCTGAGCGCCGAGTGCCTGTGGCATCGCGTTAGCCATCGAACCGTGGTTGAACGATCCCAGCAAACGGCGCTTGCCGTTCATCTTCAGGTAACGCGCGGCCCATACGGTGGGCGTGCCGACATCACAGGTGAAAATGGCATCTTCAGCTGCGTAATGGCTGATTTGCTGCGCCAGATATTGCGGATGAATCGCCTGTTTATCATTGGCGGTGGCCAGCTCATCCAGACCTTTTCGCGCATCCACATAGTGTTCCAACGCGCTGTCGAGATGATGACGATCGCTTTTGCTGTTGAGCTGCGGCTGCAGCGCCTGCAATGTGGCTTTGATATCCCCAATCAACGCCATATTGACATGGCTGTGTGCGCCAAGGCTGGCGGGATTGATATCAATCTGGATGATATTGGCATCAGCCGGATAAAACGGGCGATAAGGGAACTGTGTACCCAGCAGCACCAGCGTGTCGGCGTTCATCATGGCGTGATAACCGGATGAGAAGCCGATTAAGCCGGTCATGCCGACGTCGTAAGGATTATCGTACTCGATGTGCTCTTTTCCGCGCATGGCATGCACCACGGGCGCTTTCAGCGTTTCTGCCAGCTTCACCACTTCTGCATGCGCGCCAGCACAGCCGCTGCCGCACATCAAGGTAATATTTTCTGCGTCGTTCAGCGTTTCAGCCAGGCGGGCAATCTCGCTGGCGTTGGGCACAATATGTGGCAACTGCGGTGGATACCATTCACTGCGTGCGCCTTCCGGTGCCGGTTTCAACGCCACATCGCCGGGAATGACAATCACGGATACGCCACGATTAAGGATGGCTTTGCGCATCGCAATCCCTAACACTTGCGACAACTGCTCAGGGTTAGAGACTAATTCGCAGTAATGACTGCATTCGCGGAAGAGCTCCTGCGGATGCGTCTCCTGAAAATAGCCGCTGCCTATTTCGCTGGAAGGGATATGTGCGGCAATCGCCAGTACCGGAACGTGGTTGCGATGACAATCGAACAGTCCGTTAATCAGATGGAGGTTTCCGGGGCCACAGGAACCGGCACATACCGCCAGTTCGCCGCTGATTTGAGCCTCAGCACCGGCAGCAAAAGCCGCCACTTCTTCATGGCGCGTGGGCATCCATTCGATGGTTCCCATGCGGTTGAGGCTGTCGCTCAGCCCGTTGAGCGAATCGCCCGTCACGCCCCAGATGCGCTTTACGCCCGCATTTTCCAGGGTTTTGGCCAGCAGTGCCGCCACAGTTTGCTTCATCGTTCGCTCCTTTCTCTTTCTGGTGTTTGGCCATCCATCCCGATGGCGGAAACGTGTCAGTCAGAAAGCGTAGACGATGGAGACGGCGCGCAGCCGTGAAAAAATGCGCTCTGCGGTCAGGCGGAGAACAACGCGATAAGAATCGGCGCTAATAAGCTCATGATAAAACCGTGCACGATCGCCGCTGGAACAATCTCCATGCCGCCAGTGCGTTGCAGAATCGGCAGGGTGAAATCCATTGAGGTGGCACCACTCAATCCCAGCGTCATGCTGCGCTGACGGCTGATCAGTAGCGGAATTAACATGATGGTGATCAGCTCACGCAGCAGGTCGTTAAAGAAGGCCGCGCTGCCAATCACCGGGCCGAAGGATTCGGTCATCAGAATACCGGACAGCGAGTACCAGCCGAAGCCGCTGGCAAGCGCCAGGCCGGTTTTGATTGGCAAATCGAGCCATAATGCGGCCAGCATTCCACCGATCAAGGCGCTGCATAGCGACACCGCGGCTACCAGCATGCCGCGACGATTGAGCGTGATTTGACGCAAGGTCATGCCGCTGCTGCGCAGTTGAATGCCGACCAGAAACAACATCAGCATCAGGGCATATTCACTGATGGTTGATGCGTGGCGCAGAATTGACCACTGGCTTAATCCCAACAGGAATCCGCCCAGTACCGAGCCGCACAGCTTGAGGGATTCCAGCGCCATGTGCAGACGTGAAGGCAGGGCTTGCTGCTTGTGCGGGTGATGCCACGGCACGCGCTTCTCCAGTAGCCAGAAAGCCAGCAGAGAACAGGCGAGAATGCACAGCATACTGATCAACGCGGTATGAAAAATGGTGAGCAGATTACTGCTGAGGTTATCGAGGAAAGCGAGACTGGTGCCCATAAAAAACAGGATGATGTACACCAGTGCGCTCAGCATACGGGCGACGCCGCGCAGCAGATTGGCACGGGTCACATGCAGTAAATAGCCAGCAATCAGTGGCAGCAGAATGATGATCAAGCCATACATAGAGCGTTTCCATCCGTGGGAGAGGGCCGCAAGCTATCGGAAAACAGTTGAAGTGTAAACCTTTTACCCGTGCATTAACTTGACCAACTTAACGAGGCGAACCATGCTCAGGCAAAGCACTCAAGGGATAGCATGATGTTTCTGGAACATATCGATATTCGCGGTTTTCGTGGCATCAATCGGCTGTCGTTGCCGCTCACTGATACCAATCTGCTGATTGGTGAAAATGCCTGGGGTAAATCCAGCTTGCTGGATGCGCTGACATTATTACTGGCGCCTGCGGCTGAACCTTATCAGTTTACCGAACATGATTTTCACTTCCCACCGGGCGATCTGGAAGCACGCCTGCGCCAGCTGCAACTGGTGTTTCGCTTTCGAGCACAAGCGGGCGATGATGAAGCGGTGTTCCAGCCTTTCTGGCAGCGCGATGAAAACGGGCGCTTTATCCGCTTCAGCACCCGTGCGCGCCGCAACGAGCATGGTGTGAAAACCACCTGGCGCTTCATCGACCAAAATGGCGATGTGCTGGCGATGGAAGGCACTGAGGCGGCGCTGGCCCATCTGCGTGCCTTTTATCCCGTGCTCAGACTGCGCGATGCGCGCTTTGGCCGGCGTGGACGGCACAGCAGCACCGATGCGGACCGCCGGGCCACGACGCTGAGTGAATTGTCACAGGAAGTCGATAAATTAACCCGGGATTTGGTGGTGCAGCCGCAGAATCTGAGCGACGATTTACTGCGTCAGGGCTTGCACACCATGCAGCAATTGCTGGAGCACTACTTCCTTGTGCAGCAACCGGGGGTCAGCGCGGCGCGTGTCGCACCGGAATTACGCGATGGTTCGCAAGGCTGGCGTTCACTCGACAAGCTTAACCACCTGATTGCGGGAACGGAATCACGCAGTCGGCAGGTCATATTGTTGCGCATGTTCTCTTTACTGATTCAGGCGCACGGCAATGAAGCGCTGCCGCCGGGCGCTCATCCATTGTTGCTGGTGGAGGATCCGGAAACGCGACTGCATCCAATTATGCTGTCAGTGGCGTGGAATCTGCTGGATTTAATGCCGCTGCAAAAAATCACCACCACCAATTCGGGGGAGCTGTTATCTCAGGTGCCGTTAGAGAATATTTGTCGCCTGGTGCGTGAACCTACACGCGTTGCGGCATGGCGGATTGGTCCTGAAGGATTGAGCGCTGAGGAGAGCCGCCGTATTGGCTTTCATATCCGCGTGAATCGCCCCTCGGCACTCTTTGCCCGCTGCTGGTTGCTGGTGGAGGGGGAGACGGAAGTGTGGATCATCAATGAACTGGCACGGCAGCGCGGTTACCATTTTGCGGCCGAAGGGGTCAAAGTCATCGAATTTGCGCAGTCTGGTCTTAAGCCGCTGTTGAAGTTTGCCAGACGCATGGGAATTGCCTGGCATGTGTTGACTGACGGCGACGAAGCGGGCAATAAGTATGCAGCCAGCGCACGGAGCCAACTGCAGGAGCATGAGCAGCAAGACGATCATCTGACGCAGTTCCCGGCCCCGGATATAGAACATTTTCTCTATAAGCAGGGGTTCAGCGACGTTTATCACGACATGGCGCACCTGCCGTTAAACGCGCCGATGAATGCGCGGCGTATTATTACTAAAGCGATTCATCACAGCTCGAAACCCGAATTGGCGATTGCGGTAGCCATGGCGGCGGCAGAGCGTGGGCCGCAGGCGATTCCCTCGTTACTGGATCAGCTGTTTGCTCGCGTGATGTGGTTAGCTCGCGGACGTGCAGATTGAGGGGCGGGAAAATCCGCAAAAGAAAAATGCCAGCGTCTGCGGCTGGCATTTTTTTTCGGGAGTGGTCAGAATGAATGAAGAGGCGCGCGTCAGGCGACTTGCGTGACTTCACAGGGCACAATCAAGCTGGCGTGATTGCCTTTTGGCCCTTCATGGACATCGAACTGAACCTGCTGGCCGGCCTTCAGCGTTCTGTATCCCTCCATCTGAATCGTGGAGTAGTGTGCGAAGATATCGTCGCCGCCGCCAATCGGACAGATAAAGCCGAAGCCCTTGGCGTTGTTGAACCATTTAACAGTACCCGTCTCCATGCTTTTACTTCCCTCGCAAGACATTTTGAACAGTAGGTGAGGTCATTGAAGCTGTGAGTCGAGTTTGTTTAAAACTCAATCAGCTTGTGTAAGTAGAATGTAGAGAAACGGTCCTTATCGTCAAGCAAACGGCCCTGGCGCACGGGGAGAAATTCATCAAAATTTGAGGCAGTTAACGCTATTGCAAATTTTGTGATACAGGTCGCGCATGGGCTTTTAGGGCCGTTTTTTCTTAAGGGAAAGGTGGCTTGACAGACATGTTAAACTTAGGAATGGGCGCAGAAATGCGCGCAATCGTAACGCAGAATTTCGACGGAACATTATGGCAAACACAAACGACTGGCTTAATTTTGAACATCTAGCCGAAGATAAAGTACGCGAAGGGTTAAAGCCGCCTTCGATGTATAAAGTCATTCTGAATAATGACGATTATACACCTATGGAATTTGTTATTGACGTTCTGCAAAAGTTCTTTTCTTATGATGTTGAACGTGCAACGCAACTGATGTTGAAAGTTCACTACCACGGAAAGGCGATTTGTGGTGTATTCACTGCAGAAGTGGCGGAAACCAAAGTCGCCCAGGTGAACAATTACGCACGAGAGAATGAACATCCGTTGCTGTGTACGCTGGAAAAAGCCTGAGCCCGTCTCCATATAGGGGAAAGGTCGTCAGAGCGATAATTGGGGGAGGTGCCAAATGCTCAATCAAGAACTGGAACTCAGTTTAAACATGGCTTTCGCCAGAGCGCGCGAGCACCGTCATGAATTTATGACCGTCGAGCATCTGTTGCTGGCATTGCTTAGCAACCCGTCGGCCAGAGAGGCACTGGAAGCCTGTACGGTGGATATCGTGGCTCTGCGACAGGAACTCGAAGCCTTCATCGAACAAACCACGCCGGTGCTGCCAGCCAGTGAAGAGGAGCGTGATACTCAACCAACGCTCAGCTTCCAGCGCGTGTTGCAACGTGCGGTATTCCATGTCCAGTCATCCGGTCGCAGCGAAGTGGCAGGCGCGAACGTGCTGGTCGCCATTTTCAGCGAGCAGGAGTCTCAAGCGGCTTACCTGCTGCGCAAACACGAAGTCAGCCGCCTCGATGTGGTGAACTTCATCTCCCATGGTACGCGTAAAGATGAGCCGGGCCAGCCGCAGAACAATGCGGAGAATCCGGTTAACGAAGAGCAAGCAGGCGGGGAGGAACGTATGGAAAACTTCACCACCAATCTTAATCAGCTTGCTCGTGTCGGCGGAATCGACCCGCTGATCGGCCGCGATAAAGAGCTGGAGCGTGCCATTCAGGTATTGTGCCGTCGCCGTAAGAATAACCCGCTGCTGGTGGGTGAATCTGGCGTGGGTAAAACCGCGATTGCGGAAGGGCTGGCCTGGCGCATTGTGCAGGGCGATGTTCCGGAAGTGATGAAAGATTGCACCATCTACTCGCTGGATATCGGTTCGCTGCTTGCGGGTACCAAGTACCGTGGTGATTTTGAAAAACGTTTCAAAGCGCTGCTCAAACAGCTGGAACAAGACACCAGTAGCATCCTGTTTATCGATGAAATTCACACCATTATTGGTGCGGGTGCCGCTTCCGGTGGACAGGTGGATGCCGCTAACCTGATCAAACCGTTGCTCTCCAGCGGAAAAATCCGCGTGATGGGGTCAACCACCTATCAGGAGTTCAGCAACATCTTTGAGAAGGACCGTGCGCTGGCGCGTCGTTTCCAGAAGATAGACATTACCGAACCTTCTGTCGAAGAAACCGTGCAGATTCTTAACGGACTGAAACCGAAGTATGAAGCTCACCATGATGTGCGTTATACCGCGAAGGCAGTGCGTGCAGCCGTGGAACTGGCGGTGAAATACATCAACGATCGTCATCTGCCGGATAAGGCGATTGACGTGATAGATGAAGCGGGTGCGCGTGCGCGCCTGGTGCCGGTGAGTAAGCGTAAGAAAACGGTCAATGTATCTGATATTGAATCTGTGGTGGCACGTATTGCGCGTATCCCAGAGCAGAGTGTGTCAGCCACCGATCGCGACACGCTGAAAAATCTCGGCGATCGTCTGAAAATGCTGGTGTTTGGCCAGGATAACGCGATTGAAGCACTGACTGAAGCGATCAAGATGAGCCGTGCCGGTCTCGGTCAGGATCGTAAACCCGTGGGGTCATTCCTGTTTGCTGGTCCAACCGGCGTCGGTAAAACCGAGGTGACGGTTCAGCTGGCGAAGGCCCTGGGGATTGAGCTGCTGCGTTTCGATATGTCCGAGTATATGGAGCGCCACACCGTTAGCCGTTTGATCGGTGCACCTCCGGGATATGTTGGTTTCGATCAGGGTGGTTTGCTCACCGATGCGGTGATTAAGCATCCGCATGCGGTGGTGCTGCTGGATGAAATCGAGAAAGCGCACCCGGATGTCTTTAACCTGCTGCTGCAGGTGATGGATAACGGCATGCTGACCGATAACAACGGCCGCAAAGCGGACTTCCGCAATGTGGTGCTGGTGATGACCACCAACGCCGGTGTTCGTGAAACTGAGCGCAAGTCGATTGGTTTGATTCAGCAGGACAACAGCACCGACGCGATGGAAGAGATCAAAAAGATCTTTACGCCTGAGTTCCGTAACCGTCTGGATAACATTATCTGGTTCCGTCATCTGGATACCGCGGTTATCCATCAGGTGGTGGATAAGTTCATCGTCGAGTTGCAAGCGCAACTGGATGCAAAAGGCGTCTCGCTGGAAGTCAGTGATGATGCTCGTGACTGGCTGGCGGATAAAGGTTACGACAAAGCGATGGGTGCCCGTCCAATGGCACGTGCCGTGCAGGAGAATCTGAAGAAACCACTGGCTAACGAACTGCTGTTTGGTTCATTAGTGGATGGCGGTTCAGTCTCGGTGGCGCTGGATAAAGAAAAAAACCAGCTGACCTACCATTTCCTGAGTGCGGAAAAACGGAAAACCGAAGGGACTGTGCACTGATGTGCTGAGTTGCAGATAAGAAAAGGCCGGATGAAAATCCGGCCTTTTTTTTCGCGCTCAGTTAATTGCCACAAACGCGAGATGTGGACAACAACTTAGCGACTACGGAAGACAATGCGGCCTTTGCTCAGGTCGTACGGGGTCAACTCGACAGTCACTTTGTCGCCCGTCAGGATGCGGATGTAGTTTTTGCGCATTTTACCGGAGATATGAGCGGTAACCACGTGCCCGTTTTCAAGTTCTACGCGGAACATGGTGTTAGGTAACGTATCCAGTACGGTACCTTGCATTTCAATATTGTCTTCTTTGGCCATCGAATCCTCTGGGGTGAACTACCAAACTGTTGAACCGGCAAGATAATGCCGAATTCCATGATTTATGTAAAGAACCGTTGGCGATTTTGCCAACGCTTCGCCGTGCGTCGCGCCATTGCGCGTGCATTACGGAAAAATTCGGGTGTTTTTATTGACGTCTGCGGGGGATTAGCGGGCTAAGAAGTTGTCGCAATTGGCATCAAGTGCACAACGGTAACAGCTTCGGGAAATGGATGAGATTCCCAACCTGGCAATTCCGGCTCGCCACAGCGAAGCGCGGACGACATACCAAACTCGCTTATTGTATCACTTTTGTCGGGAATTGTGTGCAAAACATCTGCGAGCAGGGTCAAAAAAGGGTTTGTGTTTGCCAGCAACCGCTTAAAACAGGCTGCCACGCCAGTGTTTGCACGTACTGTAAATAATCGACACGCGGGATTTCAACGGCGCCCAACGAAGCCGTATGTGGGTTAAGCACCTGGCAATCAATCAAGCGTCCCTGATGAGCGAGAAAATGCTGAGAGAACACCCACAGCGCAGTTTTTGACGCATTTTCCTGGCGGCTAAACATCGACTCGCCACAAAAAATCTGCCCAAGCGCCAGACCATACATGCCGCCTACCAGCCGATTATCGTTCCAAACCTCAATCGAATGCGCGTGACCCAGCTCGTACAAACGCAGCCAGGCGCGTTTCACCTCAAAGGTAATCCAGGTGCCTTCTTGTCTGCCGCTGGCACAGCCTTCCAGTACCTGCGGGAAAGCATGGTTCATGGTGACGCGAAAAGGTGAACGGCGATGGAAACGCGCCATACTGCGGCTGAGATGAAAAGATTCAGGAAGCATCACGGCACGTGGATCGGGCGACCACCATAGAATCGGGTCGCCGGGCGAAAACCAGGGGAAAATGCCGCGCTGATAGGCGTTCATCAGTCGGGCAGGGGAGAGGTCGCCGCCCATCGCCAATAATCCGTTCGGCTCGCGCAGCGCCATCTCCGGCGGAGGAAAATTTAATGAATCCCGTGAAAGTTGTACCAGTCTCATTGCGTCAATTACCCTTCGGGCTGCTCGCTAAGACTATAGCGCAAAGCGCTGGTGGAAACGCCAATAGCGTCCTGCTTTTGAGATTAATTCGTCATGCGTGCCCGACTCAATAATCTGTCCCTGGTCCATCACGCAAATACGATCCATTGTTGCCAGGCCACTGAGGCGATGGGTCACCATGATTACCGCCTTACCCTGACTGACCTGGCGCAACAGCGTCAATATCTGCTGTTCGGTGGTGGCGTCCAGGCCTTCGGTGGGCTCATCAAGCAACCACAGATCGCCGTTGTGCAGCAGGGCGCGCGCAATGGCCAGGCGACGCAATTCGCCTCCCGACAGCGGGCGGCCACCTTCACCCATCCACGCGTTGAGCCCTTCATCATGTTCCGCCAAATGGGTGAGTCCAACCTGATGCAGTACTGCATTCAGTTGTTCATCACTGGCGGCAGGGTGTGCCAGCAGTAAATTATCGCGTAACGTCTGACTAAACAGATGCACGCGCTGCGTGACCACGCTGATACGTTGACGCAGACTTTTTTCGTCCCACTCAGCTAGGGGAATATTATTCAGTCGAATGTCACCCTGCTGCGCCTGCCAGCCACGCGTGATCAGTGCCAGCAAACTGGATTTGCCGCAGCCGGTGGGGCCGAGCAGTGCCAGATGCTCACCGGTGCGCAGTGTCAGCGAGAAGTGCCTGAGTACCGGTTCCGGTCGCTGCGGATAGCTGAAAGTGATTTTTTCCAGCGTCAGGCTGATGCCCGAATCAGAGGGCACGGTCGAGGATGGAAAACGAATCAGAGGCGCTTGCTCAATGATTTCCTGTACGCGCTGCGCCGCACCAGTGACCTGCGAAAGCGGCAAAAAGGCGCCTGCTACCGGTGCCAGCGCTTCAAATGCCGCCAGGCCGCAGAACACGAAAAGTGCGATGAATGCGCCAGGTGCGCTATCGCCGCCCACGCCCGCTGCGGAGATCCACAGTAGCAAGACGACGGTTGATCCGCTGATTAACAATAACAGGCTTTGCGCCAGCGCTTGCAGACGATGCTGACGCTGCTGTGCCTGCTGCCAGCGCATTTCCTCCGCATCCAGTTTTTGACGCCATAAGGCCGCAGCACCATAAATTTGCAGTTCAGCCAGTCCGGTTACCCATTGCGTCAGTTGCAAGCGCCAGCTGGCTTGGTGCTGGGCGATGCGATGCCCGGCAGAGGTGCCTAATCGCCAGAACAGCGGCGGCATGAGCAAAAGCGTCAGCAGCATCATCCCGCCCAACAGCAGCGCCAGTGGCACATCCAATATCGCCAGACCGCAAGTGACTACCACTATCACTACCGCCGCGCCGCCCAGCGGTGAAATGACGCGCAGATAGAGATGGTCTAACGTATCGACATCACTGACAAAGCGGTTAAGCAGTTCGCCCTGTCTGAAACAGGCCAGTTGTTCGGGGGCCAGTGCGATCAGTTTGCTAAAGGTGAACACACGCAAATGCTGCAACACCCTGAAAGTGGCATCGTGACTGACTAAGCGTTCGAAGTAACGCGACGCAGTGCGAGTGATGGCCGCGCCACGCACCCCTGCTGCGGGCAACATATAGTTGAAACTGTACAGGCCAGCCACGCCAGCCAGCGATGAGGCGGCGAGGAACCAGCCAGATAGGGTGAGCAAGCCGATACTGGCGAGCAAAGTCGCAATGGCTAACACGATGCCCAGACCTAAACGCCAGGGATGACGACGGAACAGGCGCAGAAACGGCAATAGTGGATTCATCAGACAATCTCCTGCTGGCGATGCTGCACCATGGCACGCAACGGCCCGTCCTGAGCAATCAGTTGTTGCCACTGCCCCTGCTGCACCAGTTGCCCGGATTGCATCACCCAAACTTCATCCCAACTGGCAAGATCGTGAAGTTGGTGGGTGATCATGAGGGTGGTTTGCTGTGTGGCTGCCTGGTTTAATGCGCGCAACACATGCTGTTCACTTTGGCTATCAAGACCTGAACCGGGCTCGTCCAGCAGCAGTAGTTGTGCCGGTTTCAACAGTGCACGCGCAACGGCGACGCGTTGTGCCTGGCCAACAGAAAGGCCCATTCCACCATCGCCAATGGATGTGTCGAGGCCTTGCGGTAAACGGGCGAGAAACTCATCCACGCCCGCCTGTTGCAAAACGCTGCGCAGTGTTGCTTCATCCATGCTGCTGTTGAGAGACAGGTTTTCGCGCAACGTGGTCGCGGGCAAATGGGGATTTTGACCGACCCACGCCAGATGCTGCTGCCAGTTCTCACGGCTGATATCCCGCAGTTCATGCCCATTGACCCGCAGCGATCCTTGATAGGGTAGAAAGCCGAGCAACACGTTCATCAGTGCTGATTTACCCGCTCCACTCTGACCCACCAGCGCCACGCGTTTATTCGCCTCAAGCGTAAAATTCAGCGGCTGTGATAACGCTTCACCTTTGGCTGTCATCACCACCAAATCTTGTGCTTCAAGGCTTAAAGGGGTATCGAAAGCGACTGACAGGCTGGAGGTGGAAGCTGGGATCTCCGGACTTTCGTTAAGAAAACGATCCAGTGCATCGGCGCCCCCAACAGCTTGCGCTTTAGCGTGGTAAAAAGTACCCAGATCGCGCAGCGGCTGGAAAAACTCAGGCGCCAATATCAGTGCCAGGAATCCAGCAAACAAGGTCACGCCAGTGCCGTAATGGCCGAAATTGAGTTCGCCAAGATAGGAGAAGCCAAAATAGACCGCGACCACGGCAATCGCCAGTGAGGCAAAGAATTCCAGCACTGCGGAAGAGAGAAAAGCAAGGCGCAGCACTTCCATGGTGCGCTGACGAAAATCCGTGGTGCTTTCAGCAATCGCCTGCTGTTCAGCGGCAGCCCTGTAGAACAGGCGCAAGGTTTCACGCCCGCGCAGGCGGTCATAAAAATCGCCGCTCAGACGTGCCAGTGCGAGGAAGTTGCGACGGTTTGCATCGGCGGCACCCATGCCGACCATCGCCATGAAAATTGGAATCAGCGGTGCGGTCGCGAGCAGGATCAATCCTGCCGCCCAGTTAATGGGGAAGATGGCTATCAGGATGGCGAAGGGAATAAAAACGGCCAGTGACATCTGTGGCAGATACCGCGCGTAATACTCTTGCATCTCTTCAATTTGCTCAAGCAGCAGCGTTGCCCAGCTTCCCGCTGGTTTGCCCTGAACCCAGGCAGGACCTAAATCATTCAGCTTATCCAGTACCTGTTTGCGCAGAGCGCGACGGATGGCAACGCCAGCACGGTAACCTGCCATTTCTCGTGCATAGTGCAGACCTGCGCGAAGAGCAAAGCACAACAGCAGCAGGATGAAATCAGTCAGCAGGGCACCGCGCGGTTGTTGGGCGACAATAAGATTCTGCAGCAGCGAGGCCAGCAACCAGGCTTGAGCAATAATCACCAGTGCACCGGCAAAACCGAATAGCGATGCGGCACGTAAACTTCGTGCGCCATGAAGACGTTGCTGGCGGAGCCAGCGAAGAAGATGTTGCTGCCGTGATTTTTCCATGCGAAGCCGTTTGATCACTGATGGAGAGAGGCAAAACCGGATAAAGTATCCGGAAATAGTAAGCGCATGAACTTTAGCATGCAGGCAATAAAAAAGGCGACCTAAACAGGTCGCCTCTTTGCAATTATGATCAGCTTATTAACAAGTTACAGATCGGTTTTAACAAGCCCGTCAAGATAGCGTTCTGCATCCAGCGCCGCCATACAGCCGGTGCCGGCAGACGTGATCGCCTGGCGATAAATATGATCCATCACGTCACCCGCCGCAAACACGCCAGGAATGCTGGTCTGGGTCGCATTGCCCTGCAGACCGGACTGCACTTTGATATAGCCGTTTTCCAGCGCCAGCTGGCCGTCGAAAATGGCAGTATTCGGGCTATGACCAATCGCCACAAACAGCCCGGCAACATCCAGCGTTTCCGGCTCTTCACCTTTGGTGGAAAGCAGTTTCACACCGGTGACACCCATCTGATCGCCGACCACTTCTTCCAGTGTGCGATCGGTGTGCAATACGATGTTGCCGTTGCGCACTTTATCCATCAGACGATCGATCAGGATTTTTTCCGCACGGAAGCTATCACGACGGTGAATCAAATGGACTTTCGCCGCGATATTTGCCAGGTAAAGGGCCTCTTCCACCGCGGTATTACCGCCACCAATCACCGCGACTTCTTGATTGCGATAAAAGAAACCGTCACAGGTCGCACAGGCGGAAACGCCTTTGCCTTTGAACGCTTCTTCAGAGGGCAGGCCGAGATAACGTGCGGAGGCGCCAGTAGCAATGATCAGCGCGTCAGCGGTGTATTCGCCACTGTCCCCCGTTAAACGGAACGGGCGATTCTGCAAATCTACTGTATGAATATGGTCGAAAATAATTTCGGTGTTGAATTTCTCGGCATGCTCTTGCATACGTTCCATCAACGCCGGGCCTGTCAGATCGTTCGGATCGCCTGGCCAATTCTCCACTTCAGTTGTGGTGGTGAGCTGACCGCCTTTTTCCAGCCCGGTAATCAATACCGGATTCAGGTTAGCGCGGGCGGCATAGACTGCCGCAGTATATCCGGCAGGGCCGGAGCCTAAAATGAGCAGCTTACTGTGTTTGGCCGTACTCATGCGTTCCTCAGTTTTTTGCGACAACATAGTTTTTGATTGTAGGGAAATTAGCGCAGCAAAAAAAGGTTTCAGCAATTTTGATAACAATCGCTGCAAGCGGCGTAGTCGATGAGTGCAAATTCTGCACGTCGATTGCGCCAAAAGGGGGGCAATGCTCGGCAAATTCTGGTGCAGCAGCATAAAAATTCTCATTTAAAAACAGCAACCCAGAACTCTATCTGGCATCTTGTACTGAATTTGGATGTTTTACTTTGACAATCGCCTGCTGTTTTGCGAAAACATTACCAGAAGCGGAGAATATTTAGCGGTTCAAAACAGAATATCATTTCTGTTTTGCACGTTTTTGCCGGATAAACTCAGTCTGACATTGGTAATGACGCATGATGTGGACAGACAACATGCGTCATACGGATGGAAGCGTTACTGCACAGACTTATCGTCTTCACTTCAGTAAGGCCCTGAACAATGAGCGTTTTCAGGGTGTGGCAGGTAAAGGGAAGGAATTAAGAGAGACAATAATAATGGTAGACAATAAGAAACGCCCCGGAAAAGATCTGGACCGTATCGACAGAAACATTCTGAATGAATTGCAAAAAGACGGCCGTATTTCTAATGTTGAGCTTTCAAAACGTGTTGGCTTATCACCTACGCCGTGTCTTGAGCGTGTGCGTCGACTGGAACGTCAGGGCTTCATTTTGGGTTACACCGCACAACTGAACCCACATTATCTGGATGCTTCACTGCTGGTATTCGTTGAGATTACTCTGAATCGTGGTGCGCCAGATGTGTTTGAACAATTTAACGCCGCTGTACAAAAACTTGAGGAAACTCAAGAGTGTCACCTCGTTTCCGGTGACTTTGACTACCTGTTGAAAACCCGTGTACCGGACATGTCCGCCTACCGTAAGCTTTTGGGTGAAACCTTGCTGCGCCTGCCGGGCGTTAACGACACCCGTACTTACGTGGTGATGGAAGAGGTCAAACAGAGCAATCGTCTGGTGATCAAAACCCGGTAATGCAGGGCAGGTGCAAAACTTGCAGGAATTCGGTACACTCCTGTGAATTCATACAGGACCAGCGTCGGGCTTGCCCGGCGCTGTTGCCTTCTTAATTTACAGGCACCTGGAGAGTTCTCTTGAGCCAGGAATATACAGAAGATAAAGACGTTTCGTTACAACCGCTGAGCAGTGGACGCAGGCTGCTGGAAGCGTTGCTCATCCTTGTGGCCCTGTTCGCCATCTATTTGATGGTGTCGCTGGTTAGCTTCAACCCTTCCGATCCCAGCTGGTCGCAGACCGCCTGGCATGAACCGATCCATAATTTGGGCGGCAGTGTCGGCGCATGGCTGGCGGATACCCTTTTATTCATTTTCGGCGTGATGGCGTATGCCATTCCTCCGGTCATCATTGGCTTGTGCTGGATTACGTTCCGTCAGCGCGATCGCCAGGATTACATCGATTACTTTGCGGTGGGCTTACGCCTGATTGGCGTACTGGCGCTGGTGGTGACCACTTGCGGTTTGGCCGCGCTGAACGTCGACGACATCTGGTACTTTGCTTCGGGCGGTGTGATTGGCAGCCTCGTCAGTAATGCGATGGCACCCTGGTTTAGTTCTGCCGGCGGTACTTTAACGCTGATCTGCGTCTGGGCGGCAGGCATAACCCTGTACACAGGCTGGTCGTGGCTGACGATCGCCGAAAAAATCGGGAGCGTGGTGATGGGCGTGCTGACCTTCGCCAGCAACCGCTCTCGTCATGACGAACCCTGGCAGGAAGAAGATGAGTACGAAGAAGAGGAAGAGCATGCCGAACATGCTGCGCCTCAACTGCGTGCTGCGCAATCGCATGATGACGATGATGACGTTCTACTGGCTAAGCCGCGTAAGGTGGCTGAGCCTATCGCCGAACAGCTGCCGGATGATCCTCTGCTAGCCAAAGCCAGTGCCGCGACAGCTGCAGCCATTGCTGTGACCGCCGAAGCAGCACACCAGGCGCCAGTTGTGCCTTCCCCCGTGTTCAATGCACCAGCCGAAGCGGCACCTGTTGTTCATACCCCGGAAGTGCGAGCGGCAGAAGCACCTGTTGCGGTACCGCCTGCGCCTGAACCGGTTATTCAACCCGCACCGCCGCTGTATCGCTTTGAAGTTCCGGGCGAACCTGCACCTTCAGCGTTTTCACCCGTTGATGACGATGAAGGGCCACGCATGGGGAACTGGCAGGATGCCGCTCAATCATCTGCTTCTCTGAACACTGCGGCAGCCGCAGCAGTGGGGGCAGCTGCAGCGAAAACGGCTTCTGCGTATACACCCGCTTTCGATGTGGTGCCGGAGCGCGATTACAACCCGCAGGTGAAGCAGGGTATTGGCCCTGAATTGCCGCGTCCGAACAAAGTTAAACTGCCAACACGTCGTGAACTGGCTTCTTACGGCATTAAGTTGCCGTCACAGCGTATGGCTGAAGACAAAGCGCGAGAAGAAGCCGAACAGCAACTGCCTGAAATGACTGCGACCTATCATGAACCGTTACAGGATCATGAAGAGGATGCCGCGTTGCAGGAAGCACACCTGCGCGAAGCGTTTGCGTCTCAGCAACAGCAGCGCTATGCAGAGACCGGACAGCATCAAGTCGAAGAAGATGAAGAGGCTTTACATCAGGCGCAGTTGGCTAATCAGTTTGCCGCTCAGCAGCAACAACGCTATCAGCAATCTGATACCCATGAAGGCCCAGTATTTAACCTTGATACTTCATCAGCCTTTGATTTTTCGCCGATGAAAGATTTGGTTGATGACGGCCCAAGCGAGCCATTGTTTACCATCGCTGCCACGCCTGAGCCGGAAGCGCCTGCGCAATGGCAGCAGCCTGTCGCACCGCAACCTGAAGCGCCTGCGCAGTGGCAGCAGCCTGCCGCACCGCAATCTGAAGCACCTGCGCAGTGGCAACAACCTGCAGCACCGCAGCCGGAAGCCATGCCATCGCTGAATGAGCACAATAGCCCATGGTCATCGCCCGAGACCGAAAGCTATGCTGCGCCAGCAGAAGCGCCTCAACCGCTCGCACCTGCGCAAGATAGCCTGTTCCATCCGTTCCTGGTTCGTCATGAACGTCCGCTGGAAAAGCCTTCTACGCCGCTGCCGACGCTTGATTTGCTGACCTCTCCGCCTTCGGAAGAGGAACCGGTGGATATGTTCGCGCTTGAGCAGACAGCACGTCTGGTTGAAGCGCGTCTGGCCGATTATCGTGTGAAGGCTGAGGTGGTGGGCATCTCGCCTGGCCCGGTTATCACCCGCTTTGAGCTGGATCTTGCTCCTGGCGTGAAAGCCGCACGTATCTCTAACCTGTCGCGCGATTTGGCCCGTTCGCTCTCTGCCGTCGCGGTGCGTGTAGTGGAAGTGATTCCAGGCAAACCTTACGTCGGCCTGGAATTACCGAACAAACATCGCCAAACCGTGTATCTGCGCGAAGTGCTGGATTGCGACAAGTTCCGTGATAACCCGTCACCGCTGTCAGTGGTGCTGGGGAAAGACATTTCGGGCCAGCCGGTGGTGGCCGATCTGGCGAAGATGCCGCACCTGCTGGTTGCCGGTACGACCGGTTCCGGTAAGTCGGTTGGTGTGAACACCATGATCATCAGCATGCTGTATAAAGCCACACCAGAAGAAGTGCGCTTTATCATGATCGATCCGAAAATGCTGGAGCTCTCCGTCTACGAAGGCATTCCGCATTTGCTGACTGAGGTGGTCACCGACATGAAAGATGCAGCGAACGCGCTGCGCTGGAGTGTGGGTGAGATGGAACGCCGCTATAAGCTGATGTCTGCGCTGGGCGTGCGTAATCTTGCCGGTTACAACGAGAAAATTGAGCAGGCTGCTGCCATGGGGCGTCCAATTCCAGACCCGTTCTGGAAGCCGGGTGACAGCATGGACACCACGCCGCCAGTGCTGGAAAAACTGCCGTATATCGTGGTGCTGGTCGATGAATTCGCCGATCTGATGATGGCGGTGGGTAAGAAAGTTGAAGAGTTGATTGCTCGTCTGGCACAGAAAGCGCGTGCGGCGGGTATTCACCTGGTGCTGGCAACCCAGCGTCCGTCGGTGGATGTGATTACCGGCTTGATCAAAGCCAACATCCCAACGCGTATCGCCTTTACGGTGTCCAGTAAAATTGACTCACGCACCATTCTTGATCAAGGCGGCGCGGAATCACTGCTGGGGATGGGTGACATGCTTTATATGCCGCCTAACTCCTCAATGCCGGTGCGTGTCCACGGTGCCTTCGTGCGCGATCAGGAAGTGCATGCGGTGGTGCAGGACTGGAAAGCACGTGGACGTCCGCAATACATCGACAGCATTACCGCGGGTGAAGAGAGCGAGAGCACAGCGGGCGGTCTTGATGGTGATGAAGAGCTTGATCCGCTGTTCGATCAGGCGGTCTCATTTGTGGTCGAGAAACGTCGCGCCTCTATCTCCGGTGTGCAGCGTCAGTTCCGTATTGGTTACAACCGTGCAGCGCGCATCATTGAA
The DNA here is from genome assembly GCF_011752685.1 of Candidatus Pantoea communis. Taxonomy (NCBI): domain Bacteria; kingdom Pseudomonadati; phylum Pseudomonadota; class Gammaproteobacteria; order Enterobacterales; family Erwiniaceae; genus Pantoea; species Candidatus Pantoea communis. The sequence goes on along the minus strand of NZ_VWXC01000029.1, from coordinate 37,367 downwards.
CAGATGGAAGCGCAGGGTATTGTCTCTGAACCGGGCCATAATGGTAACCGCGAGGTGCTATCACCGCCGCCGCACGAGATGTAATCTAGCGCACGCCATGACTTACTTCTGGGCCAGTTAACACTGGCCCGTTGTTTATCTGCAGAACGATCCCCATATCGTTGGGAGCTTTCGGCTTTTTCTTCTGTCGAACAGACAGAGCGGCAACTACGTTTAATGCAGTAAGTGTCGGGAAACCATGAATAAGGAATCGAATCAGATGAAATTACGCGTTATTGCCTGCGGCCTGCTGGCCGGTTTTGTTTCTTCGTCGGTATTGGCGGATGCGTCGAGCGATTTGCAGCAGCGTCTGAACAAAGTAAACAGCTTCCATGCCAGCTTTAGCCAGAAAGTGACAGATGGCAGCGGTGCAAATGTACAGGATGGTGAAGGTGAGCTGTGGGTTAAACGCCCAAGCTTATTCAACTGGCATATGACCGCGCCAGACGAAAGCGTGATTATCTCCGACGGTAAAAACCTGTGGTTCTATAATCCGTTTGTCGAGCAAGCCAGCGTTAGCCTGCTGCAGAACGCCACCAGCAATACGCCGTTTATGCTGATTGCCCGAAATCAGCCAAGCGACTGGCAGCAGTACAACATCAAGCAGCAGGGTGATAATTTCGAACTGACACCAAAAAGTAGCGATGGCAACCTGAAGCAATTCACCATCAACGTCTCTGCATCCGGAACCATCAACAAATTCAGTGCGATTGAGCAAGATGGTCAACACAGTGATTATCAGCTGAAAAGCCAGAAAAACGGTGCGATCAGCCCAGATAAGTTCACCTTTACACCGCCAAAAGGGGTAACGGTGGACGATCAACGTCAGTGAGGTCGCGGTGAGTAACCTGTCCCTGGATTTCGCCTCTTCAAATGAGTTTCAGCCGCTGGCCGCGCGTATGCGGCCAGCCACATTGCAGCAGTATATCGGGCAACAGCATCTGCTGGCGGCGGGTAAACCGCTGCCGCGCGCGATTGAAGCCGGGCATCTGCACTCAATGATTTTGTGGGGGCCGCCAGGAACAGGGAAAACAACGCTGGCAGAGATTATTGCGCACTATGGCAAGGCGGATGTTGAGCGAATTTCTGCCGTGACATCTGGCGTGAAAGAGATCCGTGAAGCCATCGAGCGCGCCCGGCAGAATCGTCAACTGGGCCGCCGTACCATCCTATTTGTGGATGAGGTGCATCGTTTTAATAAAAGCCAGCAGGATGCATTCCTGCCCCATATTGAAGATGGCACCATCACCTTTATCGGTGCGACCACCGAGAATCCATCTTTTGAACTCAACTCTGCACTGCTATCGCGTGCTCGCGTCTATCTGCTGAAATCGCTCACCACGGAAGATATTGAACAGGTGCTCACCCAGGCGATGGAGGACAGTGCGCGAGGGTATGGAAATAGCGACATTCTGCTCCCAGAAAACACCCGGTGCATGATTGCTGAATTGGTTAACGGCGATGCGCGTCGTGCACTGAATACGCTGGAAATGATGGCGGATATGGCAGAGAGCAACGCGCAAGGTCAGCGTGAACTGACGCCTCAGCTGTTAAATGAAGTATCCGGCGAAAGAGCGGCGCGCTTTGATAACAAAGGCGACCGTTTTTATGATCTGATTTCGGCGCTGCATAAATCCGTGCGCGGTTCAGCACCGGATGCCGCCCTGTATTGGTATGCCCGCATTATTACGGCCGGCGGCGACCCGTTATATGTTGCACGCCGTTTACTGGCGATCGCTTCTGAAGATGTGGGCAACGCCGATCCGCGCGGCATGCAGGTCGCTATCTCAGCGTGGGATTGTTTCACTCGCGTCGGGCCTGCAGAAGGTGAGCGCGCCATAGCCCAGGCGATCGTCTATCTGGCCTGCGCGCCCAAAAGTAATGCGGTTTACACGGCGTTCAAGGCGGCCATGCGCGACGCACGAGAATTCCCGGATTACGATGTGCCAGAGCACCTGCGCAATGCTCCCACTAAATTAATGAAAGAGATGGGGCTGGGCAAAGAATATCGTTATGCACATGACGAACCCAATGCTTACGCGGCCGGAGAGGTGTTCTTCCCGCCTGAAATGGCGCAAACGCGCTATTATCAACCCACCAATCGCGGGCTTGAAGGGAAAATCGGCGAAAAACTCGCCTGGTTGGCTGAACAGGATCAAAATAGCCCGATAAAACGCTACCGCTGATAAACGCCTTACGGTAAGGTGAGCAAGTATTTCAATGCATTCCAGTGGGATGCATCCCTTCATTCGTTCAACCAACCTTAATTACACAGGATAAGCATGCTCGATCCCAATCTGCTGCGTAATGAGCCAGACGCAGTCGCTGAAAAACTGGCACGCCGAGGATTCAAACTGGATGTGGAAACGCTGCGCTCGCTCGAAGAGCGTCGTAAAGTACTGCAGGTAGAAACTGAAAATCTGCAGGCAGAGCGTAATTCCCGATCCAAATCCATCGGTCAGGCCAAAGCGCGTGGGGAAGACATCGAGCCACTGCGTCAGGAAGTGAACGTGCTGGGCGAACGCCTGGATGCGGCCAAGGTGGAGCTGGATACACTGCAAAATACCATCCGCGATTTTGCGCTCTCGCTGCCTAACCTGCCGGTCGATGAAGTGCCGCTGGGTAAAGATGATACTGAGAATCAGGAAGTCAGCCGCTGGGGTCAGCCCCGTCAGTTCGATTTCCCGGTCAAAGACCACGTTGAGTTAGGTGAAGCGGTTAAAGGCCTGGATTTCGCTGCCGCGGTGAAACTGACCGGTTCACGCTTTATCGTGATGCAGGGTCAAATCGCTCGCCTGCACCGTGCGCTTAGCCAGTTCATGATTGATCTGCATACTCAGCAGCACGGGTATCTGGAAACCTACGTGCCGTATCTGGTTAACCATGAGACGCTGTTTGGTACGGGTCAATTACCTAAGTTTGGTGAAGACCTGTTCCACACCAAGCCTTTGGGTGAAGAAGCAGGCAGCAGCAACTACGCACTGATCCCGACGGCGGAAGTGCCGCTGACCAATCTGGTGCGTGACGAGATCGTGGAAGAAGAAAATCTGCCGATCAAACTCACCGCCCACACGCCGTGCTTCCGCTCTGAAGCAGGTTCTTACGGACGCGACACGCGTGGTCTGATTCGTATGCACCAGTTCGACAAAGTTGAGATGGTGCACATTGTTGCGCCTGAGACTTCAATGGACGCACTGGAAGAGTTGGTTGGTCACGCTGAGAAAGTCCTGCAGTTGCTGAACCTGCCGTACCGTAAGGTGCTGCTGTGTACTGGTGATATGGGCTTTGGTTCCGCCAAAACCTACGATCTGGAAGTGTGGCTGCCGGCGCAGGATACCTATCGTGAGATCTCCTCTTGTTCCAACATGTGGGATTTCCAGGCGCGTCGTATGCAGGCTCGTTGCCGCAGTAAAACCGACAAGAAGCCTCGCCTGGTGCATACGCTGAACGGTTCAGGCCTGGCAGTTGGACGTACATTGGTGGCGGTGCTGGAAAACTACCAGCAGGCTGACGGCCGTATCGAAGTACCAGAAGTGCTACGCCCTTATATGGGCGGATTGGAAATCATTGGTTAATCGCTGGTTTCCGACAATAAAACCCGGCAATGCCGGGTTTTTTATTTTCAGGAGCGAGCGATTATTTTTTAGTAAGAATTAATCAGAAATAAACGTTATCGTCAGCAACCTCGCTTAAAACACTAAAATCCATAAATTCATGAAGATAGCAATGAGTTATGGTGATGATGTATCTCCTCTAAGCTGCTGAAGATAAAAATAATAAATTGTTCAGCAGCAAATTGTGCTGTGGTGATTTTTTGCCCGTTGACTTTAAAATAGCGAATGGCAAACTGCGCGCAATTATCTCCATTTCTTTGGTTTTTAATCCCTATGTCTACCTGGTCGCGCCCCGTCGTGTTGCTGCTTTGCGGCTTAATGCTCATGACGGTGTCTATTGCTGTGCTTAATACGCTGGTACCGCTTTGGCTTACTCACGATCAACTGCCGACATGGCAGGTGGGTATGGCCAGCTCAGCCTATTACACCGGGAATCTGCTGGGGACATTGCTCGCAGGCTGGTTAATCAACCGCTATGGCTTTAATCGCTGTTTCTATCTGGCCAGCGCCCTGTTTGCCGTCGCAACTATGGGAATGGTGTTATTAGAAGGCTTCTACAGCTGGACTGCGCTGCGTTTTGTTGCGGGTGTCGGTTGTGCACTGATCTGGGTGGTGGTGGAGAGTGCGTTGCTGTGCAGCGGTACAGTGCGTAATCGCGGTCAACTGTTGGCTGCCTATATGATTATCTATTATCTGGGCACGGTGGCAGGCCAGTTGCTGGTGAGCCGCGTTTCGACTGAACTTCTGCATGTCATTCCATGGGTCACCGCGCTGATCGTCTGTGCCGTGCTGCCGGTGGTCTTTCTGCGTGTTAATGCCAGCTCAGCGACTGAAGAGGCTTCTACCGGTCGCATCTGGACCATGTTGCGCCGTCGCAGCTCACGTCTGGGCATCAACGGCTGCATTATTTCCGGTATCGTACTGGGTTCACTGTATGGTCTGATGCCGTTGTATCTGTCGCATCGGGGAATGAGTGATGCCAACGTCGGATACTGGATGGCGCTGCTGGTGAGTTCGGGCATTGTCGGTCAGTGGCCGGTGGGCCGTCTAGCCGACCGCTTTGGCCGTCTGATGGTGTTGCGCGTTCAGGTGTTTGTGGTGATTCTGGGTGCGATTGCCATGTTGGGCGATACTGCCATGGCGCCTGCGCTGTTTGTGCTGGGTCTGGCTGGCTTCACGCTCTATCCAGTGGCGATGTCATGGGCTTGTGAAACCGTTGCTCATCATGAACTGGTTGCCATGAATCAGGCGCTGTTGTTTAGCTACACCATAGGCAGCCTGGTCGGGCCGGGTATGACATCGATGCTGATGCAAAATTACTCTGACCGTTTGCTGTTTGTGATGATAGCCGCTGTGGCACTGGTCTATCTGGTGATGCTGCTGCGTAAAGCTGACCAGCATGCCACGCCAATTGCACATGCATAATATCTGAATGAACAAATGAAAAAAGGGAGCGGTAAGCTCCCTTTTTTGTCAGTACATCACTTCGTGACCATATCCTGCCAGAATATTTTTGACCCGTTCCATGGTCTCTTTACTGGGTGGTTTTACCCCATCCAGTTTGTACTCTTCACCCATGGCAATCCATTTATGCTTGCCCAGTTCATGGTAGGGCAGTAGCTCAATCTTCTCGACGTTCTCCATATCCCTCGTAAATTCGCCGAGGCGATGGGCAGAGTCATCATCATCGGAATAGCCAGGAACCACGACAAAGCGAATCCAGGTACGTTTGCCTTTCTTCTGCAGATAGCGCGCGAAGTCGAGGGTGCGGTGATTAGAGACGCCAACCAGAATCTGGTGCACATCATCATTGATTTGTTTTAGGTCGAGCATCACCAGATCGGTGGCATCCAGCAGTTCGTCGATCACTGGATCGTAACGACGTACAAAGCCGTTGGTATCCAGGCAGGTGTGAATGCCTTCTGCCTTACAGGCACGGAACCAATCACGCACAAACTCGGCTTGTAAGATCGCTTCCCCACCTGATGCTGTTACTCCTCCGCCAGAGGCATTCATAAAGTGACGATACGACAGTGCATCTTTCATCAGGTCGTCCACCGTGACTTCTTTGCCACCGTGGGTGTCCCAGGTGTCGCGATTATGGCAGTAGAGGCAGCGCATCAGGCAGCCCTGGAAGAAGGTGATAAAACGGATGCCGGGACCGTCAACGGTGCCGCAGGATTCAAATGAGTGGATACGACCGATGGTTGACATTGCGATGTATTCTCCGGGTTAGCCTCAACATCAGGCGGCACAATCTGTGTTGTGCTCTTGGATTAAAGTCGATTTTGCCAGGCTGCCAGCGAAAGCAAACTGGCAAAACAGACTTGTGGAGAAAAGGCTCCCGCAGGAGCCTTTACATTTCAGGGAGGATTACAGGGACTGAGTGAACGTACGGGTAATCACATCCTGCTGCTGCTCTTTGGTCAGAGAGTTAAAGCGCACAGCATAACCGGAAACACGAATGGTCAGCTGAGGATATTTCTCCGGATGTTCCATCGCATCCAACAGCATCTCACGGTTCATGACGTTGACGTTAAGATGCTGACCGCCCTCGATATTGGCTTCATGGTGGAAGTAACCATCCATCAGGCCCGCAAGGTTGGTTTTACGCACGTTGTCATCTTTACCCAGTGCATTTGGCACGATGGAGAAGGTATAGGAAATACCATCTTTCGCGTAAGCAAACGGCAGTTTGGCAACAGAGGTCAGTGAGGCAACGGCACCTTTCTGATCGCGACCGTGCATAGGGTTAGCACCTGGACCGAATGGCGCACCTGCACGACGACCGTCAGGGGTGTTACCGGTTTTCTTACCGTACACCACGTTAGAGGTGATGGTCAGCACCGACTGGGTTGGTACCGCATTACGATAGGTTTGCAGTTTCTGAATTTTCTTCATAAAACGTTCAACCAGGTCACACGCCATATCATCGACACGTGAATCGTTGTTACCAAACTGCGGGTACTCGCCTTCAATCTCGAAATCTACGGCCAGACCATCCGCATCACGCACGGTTTTTACTTTGGCATATTTAATGGCAGACAGGGAATCCGCCGCCACTGACAAGCCTGCGATACCACAAGCCATGGTGCGATAGACATCACGGTCATGCAGCGCCATCAGTGAAGCTTCATAGCTGTACTTATCATGCATGTAATGGATGATATTCAATGAGGTGACATACTGTTTAGCCAGCCAATCCATGAAGTGATCCAGACGTGCCATCACAGTGTCGAAATCCAGAATTTCATCAGTGATTGGCGCTTCTTTCGGGCCAACCTGCATTTTGAGTTTTTCGTCCACGCCACCGTTGATTGCATACAGCAGTGTTTTAGCAAGGTTGGCGCGGGCACCGAAGAACTGCATCTGTTTGCCGACAATCATTGGGCTCACACAGCAGGCGATCGCGTAGTCATCGTTATCAAAGTCAGGGCGCATCAGATCGTCATTCTCATACTGCAATGAAGACGTATCGATAGAGACTTTGGCCGCATATTTTTTAAAGTTAACCGGCAGCTTTTCTGACCACAGAATGGTCATGTTAGGTTCCGGTGATGGGCCCATGGTGTACAAGGTATTCAGGAAGCGGAAGGTACTTTTGGTGACTAAAGTACGGCCATCGACACCCATACCGGCCAGAGACTCGGTTGCCCAGATTGGGTCACCTGAGAACAGTTCGTCATATTCTGGAGTGCGCAGGAAACGTACCATACGCAGTTTCATCACCAGGTGGTCAATTAACTCCTGCGCGCCTTCTTCAGTCAGTTTGCCCGCTTTAATATCACGGTCGATATAAACATCGAGGAAGGTGGATACGCGACCGAATGACATCGCGGCGCCATTCTGTGATTTCACCGCGGCCAGATAGCCGAAGTAGGTCCACTGTACAGCCTCTTGCGCTGTGGTAGCGGGCAGAGAAATATCAGAGCCGTATTTGGCAGCCATTTCTTTAATCTGGCCAAGCGCACGGTGTTGCTCGGAGATTTCTTCACGCAGACGGATGGTGGCTTCAAGATTGACACCATTTTCCATATCGCTTTGCAGTGAATTGAACTGCGCCACTTTATCTTTCATCAGATAATCGATGCCGTACAGCGCCACGCGGCGATAGTCACCGATGATACGACCACGACCATAAGCATCTGGCAGACCGGTTAAGACACCGGATTTACGGCAGCGCAAAATATCAGGGGTATAGACATCGAACACACCCTGGTTATGAGTTTTACGATAGTCGGTGAAGACTTTTTTCAGCGCTGGGTCGAGTTCACGGCCATAAACCTTACAAGAGCCCTCAACCATTTTGATGCCGCCAAACGGGATAATGGCGCGTTTCAGTGGAGCTGCAGTCTGCAGACCTACGATGGTCTCCAGCGATTTATTGATATAACCCGCATCATGTGACGTGATGGTAGAAGCCAGGTCGGTATCGAAATCAACCGGTGCATGGGTGCGGTTCTCAATCTTAATACCTTCCAGCACGCTGTCCCACAGTTTAGTGGTGGCGGGTGTGGCGCCTGCGAGGAAAGATTCGTCACCTTCATAGGGGGTGTAGTTTTTCTGGATAAAGTCACGGACGTTGACACCGTTCTGCCATTCGCCGGCGCTAAATCCTTCCCAGGCTGACGCCATTTTTTCGTTAAGTTCGGACATGATATACCTGCCTTATTTAGGGAGACTCTGACGATGACGTGCCCTTGAGCACGCCCGTATCAATTGCTTAGTGAACCGGCTCATCACCACGAAGATAGATGACCCAGTAGGTCAAACCGACTAACAATCCGCCGCCGATAATGTTGCCGATTGTCACGGGAATAAGGTTGTTAACAATAAAGTCGCCAACGCTGAGAGAGGGGAACTGTGCGGCGCTGGAGCCGGCCAGTTGCCAGAATTCCGGGCTGGCGAAGTCGCGAATGACAATGGCCATAGGGATTAAAAACATGTTGGCGATGCTGTGCTCAAACCCGCTGGCAACGAACATCCCGACCGGCAATATCATGGCAAACATTTTGTCAAACAGACTGCGGCCGGAGTAACTCATCCATACGGCCAGGCAAACCATCAGATTAGCTAGTGTGCCGAGGCTAACGGCCTCAATAAACGTGTGATGCATTTTGTGATCGGCGGTTTGCAGGACGTTCAAACCCCACGCGCCGTTGGCAACCATATGTTCACCTGCTAACCAAATCAGCGCGACAAAGAACAGCGCACCAAACAGGTTACCGATATAGACGTTCAGCCAATGTCGGCCGAGTTGCATCCAGGTGATGCGCCCGCTGGCTTTCGCCACCACAATCAAAACCGTCGAAGTGAAAAGGTCCGCGCCACATACCACAACCAGCATCAAACCCAGAGAGAAGCAGATACCGCCAATCAGTTTCGCAATACCGTAGGGCATCGCGCCACTGCCCGTGGTGGCAGTAATGTAGAAAACAAATGCGATAGAAATAAATACGCCAGCAGTGATGGCTAAGAAGAAGGTGGTTAAAGGATGTTTAGTGGCTTTATAGACGCCGGCATCTTCAGCAACTTTCGCCATGGCCGCGGGTAATAATGCATTAAAAGGGTTGTCAGCTTTCACACTAACGCTCTCCTGAAATTGTCTGTAAAGATACTAACAAAGGAGTATAGGTCAGGAATTGATGTGGATCATAAATGGCAGGGAGGTACGGGGTAAGCGAGGCGTTAATTTAGGGGATTTGCATGTAACAATCTGAATTATAACAACTAAAAAATTTTTAATTTATGCAAAATAAGTTTAATGAAGGGTCTTTGAAAGTGACTTAATGTTAATTCAGTTTAATCAATGAAACTGAATTGTTAATTATCAATATTCAATGTTGATTATGACAATTTGAAGCAAAAAAAATGGCACCGTGATTAATCAGTGCCATTTTCAACGTTAGCAAAAATATTGCGCTAAGCGCTCGTGAATATTACTTCGACCAGTAGTTGCGCTTTGCTGCCTGCAGTTTTTCATAGGCGGCCAGCAGGGCCTGATGAGCCGGGAAGGCTTTGAGATCGAGGTCCACTGCCTGCAAGCCGTAGAATGGCGCTTCACCGCTGATCGCTGCAGAAGCGGCATCAACGGCGTCTTCGCCATACATCCGCACAAAGGCACGATGATATTGCAGAGGATCGCGTTCTTCCTCCATGGCGAGCAACAGCAGGGTTTGCAGGCAACGGTAATAGTTGGCGCGTTCAGCGCTGAAGATTGACTGGTTGAACTCCATGGTCCATTCCGTCCAGATCAGAGCCTGATCCAAATCTCCGCCCGCCAATGCCAGCATGGCTTTCAGCTCGCCAATACGTAGGGTGTACCAGCCATTGTCTTTACCTGACGCCAGACCCAGCAGCTCACGGACGCGAGTGAAGTCGTCATGACCTTCTTCATCCAACTGCTCGATGAGGTTCAGATACGCCTCCGGTTCCCACTCACTGGCTGGCAGCGCCAGCAACGTTTCACGCAGCGGCGCGCCCATGCTGTTGTTGGCCAATAACAGGTCTTCTGCCGGATAAATATCTGACATGCCCGGTACGATGATACGGCAGGCGTAAACGCCCAGATGCTCATAATCCGCGATGTAAACCTCTTGATCTTCCGCGCGGAAGATGGCCATCAGCGTATCAAACTCTTCGTGCGTGCTGCCTGAGAAGCTCCAGTCGACGAAAGGATAATCCGCATCGTCTTTGAACATGTCCCAGGAGATTAAACCACTGGAATCGATAAAGTGGGTTTCCAGGTTGGCGTGTTCAGCCACTTCTTCATCATCGAAGGTCGGTGGGGTGAAGACATCCAGATCTTTCAGACCACGGCCCTGAAGAAGCTCAGTAACGGTACGTTCCAGTGCTACGCCAAAGTCCGGATGCGCACCGAATGAAGCGAAGCAGGTGCCGTTGGCCGGGTTAAACAACACTACGCAGATAACCGGGTACTTGCCGCCCAGTGAAGCATCGTAAGAGAAGATCGGGAAACCTTCGGCTTCCAGACGTTCAATCGCCTCAATCACGCCGGGGTAGCGCTGCATCACTTCAGCAGGAATTTCTGGCAGGCTAATTGACTCAGCGATAATGCGGTTTTTAATGTGGCGCTCAAAGACTTCAGACAGGCCTTGTACACGCGCTTCATTCGCGGTGTTACCGGCAGACATGCCGTTAGAAACATACAGGTTGCCGATGATGTTCATCGGGATGTACACCGTCTGCTGGTCGGATTGACGAGTAAATGGCAGGCCGCAGATACCACGTTCAACATTACCTGACTGCAGGTCAATCAGATCTGAGGCGCTCAGACTATCTTCTGGATCGTAAAATTTCTGCAGACGCGCATCCAGAATCCCTGCTGGTAAACTGTCATCGTCAGTCAATGGGAACCACTTCTCATTCGGGTAGTGAACGAAATCGCCGTTGGCGATGGACTGACCGAGCCAGAAATCGGCGAAGAAGTAGTTGGTTGAGAGACGCTCAAAATATTCGCCTAACGCCGAAGCCAGTGCCGCTTTCTTACTGGCACCTTTACCATTGGTAAAGCACAGCGGGCAGTCGCGATCGCGGATATGCACAGACCAGACGTGTGGAACCGGGTTCAGCCAGGAGGCTTCTTCAATGTTGAAGCCCAGGTCCTGCAGTTTGTGCTGGAAACGTGCAATGGAGTCTTCCAGTGCGGCGTCTTTTCCTGGAATAAACGTTTGCGTCATGTTGGCGCTCTCTCAAGTCGATGGGGTGGGCGTAAAGCGCGCAATGATACGGGTTTTGCGCCTGCTTCGCTATTCAGTGGTCTAAATTTATCGCGGTATTGTCACGGCTATTTCATTACCTGGCAGCATTCTGATTTTACTTCGGGAATCTCCCTCACAAAATTCCGTGGCTTATTGCATTTATGACATAAGCTGCGGTGGAGTCCGCCCCGGAATTGTGATCGCTATCGGATTAATGATTGCAGCCATTCGGAGGCAATGATAAAACCGATACGGTATTCATAACCGTTCGATATGACAGTGGTGAGGGGAAATGACGCAGGTTTATAATTTTAGCTCCGGCCCAGCGATGCTGCCGGTAGAAGTGCTCCGTCGTGCAGAACAAGAACTGACAAACTGGCACGGATTAGGCACCTCTGTAATGGAGATCAGCCATCGCAGTAAAGAGTTCATTGCTGTCGCTGAAGCCGCAGAACAGGATTTTCGCGATCTGCTGAAGATCCCATCGAACTACAAAGTTTTATTCTGCCATGGTGGCGCGCGCGCGCAGTTCGCGGCTATTCCAGGTAACCTGCTGGGTGATGCTAAATCCGCTGACTATATTGATGGCGGCTACTGGGCACACAGCGCGATTAAAGAAGCTGAAAAATATTGCACCCCGAACACCATCGACGTCAAAACCACGCTTAACGGTAAACGTGCTTTGTTACCGATGCGTGAATGGCAGTTGAACGATGATGCTGCCTATGTGCATTTCTGCCCGAATGAAACCATTGATGGCATCGCAATCGATGAAGAGCCTGACTTTGGTGACAAAGTGGTGGTGGCTGACCTGTCATCAACCATTATGTCTCGCCCAATCGATGTCAGCCGTTACGGTGTGATCTACGCAGGCGCACAGAAAAACATCGGTCCAGCGGGATTAACGCTGGTGGTGGTGCGTGAAGATCTGCTGGGCAAAGCACAAAGTTATGTGCCGTCTATCCTTGATTACAAGGTGCTGGCTGAAAACGAATCCATGTTCAACACACCGCCGACTTTTGCCTGGTACCTCTCTGGCCTGGTATTCAAATGGCTGAAAGAGAAGGGCGGTGTTGCTGAGATGGATAAGGTCAATCAGGCGAAAGCAGACCTGCTCTATGGGGTCATTGATAACAGCAGCTTCTACCGTAACGATGTTGCCGCTGCGAACCGTTCACGTATGAACGTGCCGTTCCAGCTGGCTGATGCCGCGCTGGATAAAGTGTTCCTGGACGAGTCTCTGCAGGCAGGCCTGCATGCACTGAAAGGACACCGCGTGGTTGGCGGTATGCGTGCGTCGATCTACAATGCGATGCCGCTGGAAGGGGTGAAAGCCCTGACTGAGTTCATGATCGACTTCGAACGTCGTCACGGCTAATTACTCATCATCGGCCAGCCTGGCTGGCCACTGGCCCCGTTAAACAACGGGGTTTTGTCTTTTCTGGAGATTTGGTTTCACATGCAGGACTCCCTGACTCTACAACCGATTGCTCGCGTTGACGGCACGGTAAACTTACCGGGTTCAAAAAGCGTTTCTAACCGCGCATTGTTATTGGCCGCGCTGGCAAACGGCACGACTCGCCTGACCAATTTGCTGGACAGCGATGACGTTAAACACATGCTGAATGCGCTGAAGGCGCTGGGCGTCAATTACACGCTCTCTGCCGATCGTACCGTGTGCGAAGTGGTGGGAAATGCAGGTCCGCTGCACAGTGACCAGGCCCTGGAACTCTTTCTGGGCAACGCCGGTACTGCTATGCGTCCGCTGGCTGCCGCACTGTGCCTGGGTCAACAGTCGATTGTGCTGACTGGCGAACCCCGCATGAAAGAGCGCCCAATTGGTCATCTGGTGGATGCGTTGCGTCAGGGCGGAGCCAAAATTGATTACCTGGAGCAGACGGATTATCCGCCGCTGCGTCTGAACGGCGGGTTTGTAGGTGGCGATGTCAGTGTGGACGGTAGTGTTTCTAGCCAGTTCCTGACAGCATTGCTAATGACCGCTCCGCTGGCACCGAAAGACACTGTGATTACCATCAAAGGTGATCTGGTCTCTAAGCCGTACATTGATATTACACTGCACCTGATGCGTTGTTTTGGTGTCGAAGTCGATAACCAGAACTACCAGCGCTTTGTGGTCAAAGGCCAGCAGCAGTATCAATCTCCGGGCGATTATCTGGTGGAGGGCGATGCCTCATCTGCCTCTTATTTCCTCGCCGCCGCTGCCATTAAAGGTGGAACGGTTCGCGTAACCGGGACTGGCCGTAATAGCGTTCAGGGCGACATCCGTTTTGCCGATGTGCTGGAAAAAATGGGCGCGGTTATTGAATGGGGTGATGACTATATTGCCTGCACACGAGGTTCCCTCTCCGCGATTGATATGGACATGAACCATATTCCTGATGCGGCGATGACCATTGCCACCACGGCGTTGTTCGCGGAAGGCACTACCTTGATGCGTAACATTTACAACTGGCGCGTGAAAGAGACCGACCGTTTAGCGGCGATGGCGACCGAATTGCGCAAAGTGGGTGCGGAAGTAGAAGAAGGTCACGATTTCATTCGTGTCACTCCACCGGCTCAGCTTCAGCATGCGGATATTGGCACTTATAACGATCACCGCATGGCGATGTGCTTTGCGCTGGTGGCGTTATCGGACACGCCTGTCACCATTCTTGATCCTGGCTGCACGGCGAAAACCTTCCCAGATTACTTCCAGCAGTTGGCGAAAATCAGCCAGACCTCTTGATCACGCTACCCGGTACGCTTGTGCCGGGTTTCCTCGCTCTCTTCTGGTCTTGTTGGGCGGAAATTCTTCTGAATCTGTCGAAAATTCTGGCGCTGTCTACGCTAAAGGGTAACTAACCTGACGCGGGCAGCGTATAATGCCGCGCATTCAAACAGCCAAGAAGGCTGATAATAAGCACGCAGCAACAGGAGAGAACAATGACGGCAATCGCCCCGGTAATTACCATTGATGGCCCAAGTGGCGCAGGTAAAGGGACTTTGTGTAAAGCGATGGCGGAGTCATTGCAGTGGCACTTGCTGGATTCTGGTGCCATTTATCGCGTACTTGCATTGGCTGCACTTCATCATCAGGTGGATATTGAATCCGAAGAAGCATTAGTGCCTATGGCCGCTCACCTCGACGTGCGTTTCTTGTCCGTAGAAGGTGAGATGCAGGTCATTTTAGAAGGTGAGGATGTGACCGGTGAAATCCGTACGCAGGAAGTGAGTAATACGGCTTCGCGGGTTGCTGCCTTCCCACGCGTGCGTGAAGCGCTGCTGCGTCGTCAGCGAGCATTCCGTGAAGAGCCGGGCTTAATTGCAGATGGTCGTGATATGGGCACAGTCGTGTTCCCCGATGCACCGGTAAAAATCTTCCTTGATGCAAGTTCGGAAGAGCGTGCTCACCGTCGTATGCTACAGTTGCAGGAGAAGGGCTTTAATGTTAACTTTGATCGCCTTTTATCCGAGATAAAGGAACGCGACGACCGCGATCGTAATCGTGCAATTGCGCCTTTAGTGCCTGCCGCTGATGCTCTGGTGCTGGATTCAACCAGTATGTCCATTGAGCAAGTGATTGAAAAGGCACTTGATTATGCCCGCCACAAGCTGGGCATTTAATCTATTCGGTAACTGAATTGTAGTAACCCTGTACCACGGATCCGGTGCTGGGCATGTGAAACAACCCCATCCGACAATGACGTCAGGTGGACGTTAAATTGAAGAATCCTAAGATTATCAATATGACTGAATCTTTTGCTCAACTATTTGAAGAATCACTGAAAGAAATCGAAACCCGTCCGGGTTCCATCGTTCGTGGCGTTGTTGTCTCTATCGACAAAGACGTAGTCCTGGTTGATGCGGGTCTGAAATCTGAGTCTGCAATCCCTGCAGAGCAGTTCAAGAACGCAGCCGGCGAACTGGAAATCCAGGTTGGCGACGAAGTTGACGTTGCGCTTGACGCAGTTGAAGACGGCTTCGGTGAAACCCTGCTGTCCCGTGAGAAAGCTAAGCGTCACGAAGCTTGGATCACGCTGGAAAAAGCTTACGAAGAAGCTGAAACTGTTACCGGTGTTATCAACGGCAAAGTTAAAGGTGGCTTCACAGTTGAGCTGAACGGTATTCGTGCGTTCCTGCCAGGTTCACTGGTTGACGTTCGTCCGGTTCGCGATACTCTGCACCTGGAAGGCAAAGAGCTTGAGTTCAAAGTGATCAAGCTTGATCAGAAACGTAACAACGTGGTGGTTTCTCGCCGCGCAGTTATCGAATCTGAAAACAGCGCTGAACGCGATCAGCTGCTGGAAAACCTGCAGGAAGGCATGGAAGTTAAAGGTATCGTTAAGAACCTCACTGACTACGGCGCATTCGTGGACCTGGGTGGTGTTGACGGCCTGCTGCACATCACCGATATGGCCTGGAAACGCGTTAAGCATCCAAGCGAAATCGTCAATGTGGGCGACGAAATCACTGTTAAAGTGCTGAAGTTCGACCGCGAGCGTACTCGTGTATCTCTGGGCCTGAAACAGCTGGGCGAAGATCCATGGGTTGCTATCGCTAAGCGTTACCCAGAAGGCACCAAGCTGACTGGCCGTGTAACCAACCTGACTGATTACGGCTGCTTCGTTGAAATCGAAGAAGGCGTTGAAGGTCTGGTACACGTTTCTGAAATGGACTGGACCAACAAAAACATTCACCCATCTAAAGTTGTTAACGTGGGCGATGTTGTTGAAGTTATGGTTCTGGACATCGACGAAGAACGTCGTCGTATCTCCCTGGGTCTGAAGCAGTGCAAAAACAACCCATGGCAGCAGTTCGCTGAGACCCACAACAAAGGCGATCGCGTTGAAGGTAAAATCAAGTCAATCACTGACTTCGGTATCTTCATCGGCCTGGACGGTGGCATCGACGGTCTGGTTCACCTGTCAGACATCTCCTGGAACGCGACTGGCGAAGAAGCCGTTCGTGAGTACAAAAAAGGCGACGAAATCGCTGCAGTTGTACTGCAGGTTGATGCAGAGCGCGAGCGCATCTCTCTGGGCGTGAAGCAGTTGGCTGAAGATCCATTCAACAACTACATCACCCTGAACAAGAAAGGCGCTATCGTTAACGGTAAAGTAACTGCAGTAGACGCTAAAGGTGCTACAGTAGAATTGGCTGATGGCGTTGAAGGTTACCTGCGCGCTTCAGAAGCTTCACTGGACCGTATCGAAGACGCAACTCTGGTTCTGAGTGTTGGTGACGACGTTGAAGCTAAATTCACCGGCGTTGACCGTAAGAACCGCGTTGTAAGCCTGTCTGTTCGTGCTAAAGACCAGGCTGATGAGAAAGAAGCTATCAACACTGTTAACACCAAACAGGAAGAAAGCAACTTCTCTAGCGCTATGGCTGAAGCGTTCAAAGCGGCTAAAGGCGAGTAATCGACCCGAGGCACCGGACGATGTAAGTCGTCCGGTTTCGGTAAAAGCTGTCATACCTTTCCCATTAAGGATTAACCGGAGGTTACATGACCAAGTCAGAACTTATTGAAAGACTTGCTGGACAGCATACTCATATTCCGGCGAAAGTCGTTGAGGATGCAGTTAAAGAGATGCTTGAGCACATGGCCACCACGTTGGCACAGGGCGAGCGCATTGAAATCCGGGGATTCGGCAGCTTTTCTTTGCACTACCGCGCACCGCGCACTGGTCGTAACCCGAAAACGGGTGACAAAGTGGATCTGGAAGGTAAATACGTTCCCCACTTTAAGCCGGGCAAAGAATTGCGTGACCGTGCAAATATCTACGGCTAAGCCGTTACCGAACGACAAAGCGACACCTCCGGGTGTCGTTTTTTTTTGCTCTAAATTCGTTGTTGTGAATCTGATTCCTAAACCCACATCAACAATGAAAGCCACTTCGATTTTTTGGCATCCGCAATCCAGCTCTCCCCATTCCTGAAAGCTATTCCTGCCAATTGCACGCAAACTGGTGCCCATTGCGGGAGAAAAGTGATGCGTATAACAGGGATTGCAGTAGCCAGAATCATGATCCTGGCGGCGCTACCATTAGGTTTGTTACCTCAAATACCGACCATGGAAATGATCGCTGTGATGGTGCTACTAGCACTTATTGTGGCATCCCTGCCTTGGGCTGGACTGCGTCTTATTGGCATGGGTATCCTGCTTCTGGCGTGGGCGCTATTGGAAGCGAGACAGATGCTGAATGTGATTGACCAGCTTTCAATGGCGCCAGCCGAAGTGACGCTGCGTATTGTTGATGTGAAGGAAAATCAACAGCAATTTAAAGCCCAGATTATCCGTGTGGGTGAGCGATATCAGTTCCCGCCGTTGTTTGTCAGTATCAATGCGGAGCCAGGTGAATCGGGGTATTGTGCAGGGCAACGCTGGAAAATGACCTTACGCTTGCGTGCAGTGCATGGTCGATTGAATGAAGGCGGGTTTGATGCCCAACGTTTTGCGCTGGCAAACCATACACCTTTGCAGGGGAGAATCATTAACCAGCTGGCGGAATCGGTAGATTGTAATTTGCGAACGCAGGTTATGCGCCATCATCAACCTCTTTTTGAACACCTGCAACAACCTGCCATTTTGCAGGCGCTGGCTTTTGGTGAACGTGAGAACATGACCAAAACTCAGCGACAATTATTACGTGAGACCGGAACCGCACACTTAATGGCGATTTCCGGTATGCATATTGCGCTAGCGGCCAGCGTTGGCTGGATGATAGTACGTGGCTTGCAGCTGCTGCAGCCTGCGCACACCATCGGTTATCTGCTGCCACTGATGGGTAGCATCATTACCGCGACAATCTACTGCTGGTTGTCGGGCAGCCATGCACCAGCTCAGCGCGCGCTGGTCGCGCTACTACTGTGGACAACGATAAGAATCGCTGGCTGGCAGTTAACAGGCTGGCAGATTTGGACACTGTGCATGGGTGTACTGCTTTGGCTTGATCCCCTCACCGTCTTATCTGAAAGCTTTTGGCTCTCTGCTCTTGCCGTCGCCATGTTAATCATCTGGTTCCAGTGGTTTGCCTTGCCGGATCGATACCGTCAGGCCAGACGCTGGCTGCCGCTGAGATTGCTGCACTTACAACTCGGCATGATGATACTGATGGCTCCTCTGCAGATTTTTTTATTTCAGGGAATCAGCCTCAGTGCACTGGCCGCTAACCTCATCGCGGTGCCGGTGGTATCGCTTTTCACCGTGCCATTGATACTGCTGGCGCTTTTGCTGCCCATACAACCCATCGCTTCGGTACTGTGGCGGTTGGCGGATTTTTCTGTCAATCAGGTGATGCAGGGCCTGGCATACTTGCCAGCAGGATGGTGGCCGTTAAATGATGCCTTGCCGGCAGTGGCCCTGCTATGGGGCGGTTTATTTATGTGGCGCAGTGGTTTGCTGAATAACACGCTGATGCTTTGCTGCGGCTGCGCATTGGCATTTGTGTTATGGCGTCATCAGTCTGAACAAGATGACTGGCAGATTGATGTGCTGGATGTGGGCCATGGTCTGGCGATCGCGATTACACAGGGTAATGAAGTGGTGTTGTACGATGCGGGTCCACGCTGGAATGAAGATGATGCGGGCGCGCGCGTGATACTGCCATGGTTACTGTATAAGGGACGACAGCTAAACACGGTGGTGGTAAGTCATAAGCATCTGGATCATCGGGGTGGGCTGAATTCACTGCATCAGGCCAATCCCAATATGATGATCCGCAGTGCATTGGGTGAAGCGGGGCATTTACCTTGTCAGCGAGGAGAGCAGTGGCAATGGGGCAAACTGACCTTTACGGCACTCTGGCCGCCTGCAGGGAATACGCAAGGGCAAAATAATGACTCTTGTGTCGTACGCGTAGACGATGGAGCTGTCAGCCTGCTGCTCACCGGGGATATTGAGTTAGAAGCAGAAAGAAAATTGGTGGCATTAGAGAAAACCCTGCTCACCAGCACATTAATGCAGGTCCCTCATCATGGTAGCCGAACCTCTTCGGGGCCTTTACTGTTACGTAGTGTTGCAGGAAAGGGCGCGGTGGCATCGGTAGCGCGCTATAACGCCTGGCGCATGCCAGCCGCCGCCGTGGTGGAACGCTATCGCCAACAGGGCTATATCTGGTATGACACGGCACAATCCGGGCAGGTCCACATTGGTATTCGGCAGGGTGAATGGCAGATTAAGGGATTGAGGGAGCAAATAAAACCTCGCTGGTATCATCAGTGGTTTGGCGTCAAACGTGAATCCAGGTAGAATGAGCGGCTATTTCAAACAGCGTGAATAAATAATGCATCAAGACAAAGATCTCTCAACGTGGCAAACGTTCCGCCGACTCTGGCCGATGATTGCGCCGCACAAAGCAGGACTGTTTGTGTCTGCGGTGGCGCTGATTCTCAATGCGGCCGGCGATACCTTAATGTTGTCGCTGTTGAAACCTTTACTGGACGATGGCTTCGGTAAGGCCGATCGTTCCGTCATGCTTTGGATGCCTCTGGTGGTGATTGGCCTGATGCTGGTGCGTGGCGTGACCAGCTACATCTCCAGTTATTGCATCTCTTGGGTATCGGGCAACGTGGTGATGAATATGCGCCGCCGCTTGTTTGGCCACATGATGGGCATGCCCGTGGCGTTCTTTGACCAGCAATCAACCGGCACATTGCTGTCACGCATCACTTATGATTCCGAGCAGGTGGCTTCGTCCTCTTCCAGTGCACTGGTGACGGTCGTACGCGAAGGCGCCTCGATCATCGGCCTGTTTATCATGATGTTCTACTACAGTTGGCAGCTGTCATTAATTTTGATTGTCCTTGCACCAATTGTTTCCTTTGCGATTCGCACCGTGTCCAAACGCTTCCGCAGCATCAGTAAAAACATGCAGAACACCATGGGGCAAGTCACCACCAGTGCTGAACAGATGCTGAAAGGGCACAAAGAGGTGCTGATCTTTGGTGGTCAGGATGTTGAAGCACAGCGTTTCTCCCTGGTGAGCAACAAAATGCGCCAGCAGGGCATGAAACTGGTTTCGGCATCTTCCATTTCCGATCCGGTCATTCAGCTGATTGCTTCTTTGGCACTGGCATTTGTGCTCTACGCCGCCAGTTTCCCCAGCGTGATGGAAACTCTCACCGCCGGTACCATCACTGTGGTGTTCTCATCGATGATTGCCTTGATGCGTCCACTGAAGTCGCTGACTAACGTCAATGCCCAGTTCCAGCGCGGTATGGCTGCTTGTCAGACCTTGTTCTCAATTCTGGATAGCGAACAGGAAATCGATAATGGCAAGCGTGAAATCACGCGTGCCAAAGGCGATGTTGAATTCCGCAATGTGACTTTCACTTATCCGGGACGTGAAGTACCTGCGCTGCGTGATATCAATCTGTCGCTGCCAGAGGGCAAGACGGTGGCGCTGGTAGGGCGTTCTGGTTCGGGTAAATCAACCATGGCGAGCCTGCTAACCCGCTTCTACGATATTGATGCTGGCGAAATTCTGCTCGACGGTCACGATCTGCGCGAATATACCTTGCGCTCCCTGCGTAATCAGGTGGCGCTGGTTTCCCAGAATGTCCATCTGTTCAATGACACCATTGCCAATAACATCGCTTATGCACGCAATGGTGAATACACCCGCGAGCAGATTGAACAGGCAGCGACTATGGCGCACGCCATGGACTTTATTAAGAAGATGGATAACGGTCTGGATACCGTGATTGGTGAGAACGGCGTGTTGCTATCAGGTGGCCAGCGTCAACGTATTGCCATCGCGCGCGCATTGCTGCGTGATTGCCCGATTCTGATCCTTGATGAAGCGACCTCAGCACTGGATACCGAATCCGAGCGCGCCATTCAGGCCGCACTGGATGAGCTGCAGAAAAACCGTACTTCGCTAGTGATTGCGCACCGCCTGTCGACCATCGAAAAAGCCGATGAAATCGTGGTCGTTGAGGATGGTCGTATCGTTGAACGCGGTACGCACAGCGTGTTGCTGGCCGAAAAGGGTGCCTATGCACAGCTTCACAAACTGCAGTTTGGTCAATGATTGAACGCATCTGGAGCGGGCGTTCGCCACTGTGGCTACTATTGTGGCCACTGAGTTTGCTGTATGGGGCAATCAGCAGTTTGATTCGCCTCAGCTATCAGCGTGGCTGGCGTAAAAGCTGGCGTGCGCCCTGTCCGGTGATTGTGGTAGGTAATCTGACGGCTGGCGGCAACGGTAAAACGCCGGTGGTGATTTGGCTGGTTCAGGCACTGCAACAGCGTGGCCTGCGCGTTGGCGTTGTCTCACGCGGCTATGGTGGAAAGGCTGAGCGTTATCCACTGCTGGTGACGGCCGATACCCCGACATCACAAGCCGGCGACGAGCCGGTATTAATCGCGCAGCGTACTCAGGCGCCGGTAGCCGTCGCGCCTCAACGCCGTATGGCGGTAGAAGGATTGCTGGCCGCACAGGAACTGGATGTGATTATTACCGACGACGGGCTGCAACATTACGCGTTGCAGCGCGATCGTGAAATTGTGGTAGTGGATGGTGTCCGTCGCTTCGGTAATGGCTGGTGGCTGCCCGCAGGTCCGATGCGTGAGCGCGCATCCCGGCTGCAAAGCGTCAATGCCATCATCGTCAATGGTGGAGAGGCGCAAGCCGGTGAGATCGCCATGACGTTGCGTCCCGGTAAGGCGATCAATCTGGTGAACGGTGAGACAGCCAACCTCGATCAATTGCCAGAAACGGTGGCGATGGCCGGCATTGGACATCCGCCGCGGTTCTTCAAAACGTTGCAGCAGCACGGCATCCAGCCGGTGGCAGAAATTGCGTTTGCCGATCACCATGCTTACAGCGAAGAAGAGCTGCAGCGCTTGACACAAGCTCATCAGTGTCTGTTGATGACCGAAAAAGATGCGGTAAAGTGCCGTAGCTTTGCGCGAAATAACTGGTGGTATCTGCCGGTTGACGCCGACCTGTCGGGTGCATCCCTTGATGCTTTGCTCGACGATGTAACCCAACTCTGCACCACTACGCGCGACGCCCGTTCGCGCTAAACCTGCTCAAAGGGAACCGAGTCATGACCACAACATCGTCCCTTTCGCTACAAACCGCTCGTCACTTACATCTGGCTGCTCAGGGGCTGTTACGCCCACCGAGCCGCCGGGCACGCTTTGCCGATATCCATGCCTGCGTGCGCCAGATGTCATTACTGCAAATCGACACCATCAATGTCGTCGCCCGTAGCCCTTATCTGGTGCTGTTCAGCCGTCTTGGCGCTTATCCCACACAGTGGCTGGAAGAAACATTGGCCTCCGGTGCGCTTTTTGAGTATTGGGCGCACGAAGCCTGTTTTATTCCCTTTGAAGATTACCCGTTGTTGCGTCATCGCATGCTGGAACCGCAGCGGCTGGGGTGGAAATACAACGAGCAGTGGGTTGAAGAACATCAGCAAGAAATCGCCGCCTTGCTGAATCATATCGCTGAAAATGGCCCGGTGCGCGCCGCTGATTTTGCCAGTGATAAGCAAACCAAACCCGGCTGGTGGGCCTGGAAGCCACACAAGCGGCATCTGGAAAACCTGTTCAGCGCGGGTGAGTTGATGGTGGTCGAACGCCGTAACTTCCAGCGGGTGTACGATCTGCGCACGCGAGTGATGCCTGATTGGGATGATGAACAACATGCACTCAATGAAGCGGAAGCGGTACAAGCGATGCTGGGGCACAGTGCCCGCAGTCTGGGGATTTTTCGCGCCAGTTGGCTGGCCGATTACTACCGACTGAAGCGTGCGCCATTACAGGCCTGGATTAAGGATGCCGAAACCCAGAGCGATATCGTGCGCGTTGAAGTGGAACAGCTCGGGGAGATGTGGCTGCACACCAGCTTATTACCGCTGTTGGAAAAAATGCCTACTGCCACCCACACGGCTCTGTTGTCACCGTTCGACCCGGTGGTATGGGATCGTCGGCGTGCACTCGAGTTGTTCAACTTTGATTACCGCATTGAGTGCTATACCCCTGCTGAGAAGCGCGTCTATGGTTACTTTGTTCTGCCGGTGTTACACCGAGGTGCACTCAAAGCGCGTATTGATGCAAAGATGGACCGCCAGGCACAGCAGCTGATTATCCGTGCATTTTGGCTCGAGCCCGGCGTGCGTGTTACCCAGGCCTTTCTGAATGATGTGCAAAAAGCCATCAGTCGCTTTGCACAGTGGCAAGGTGCCGATGAGGTCATCGTTGAAAATGTCCCTGCCGAACTGCTTGCTGCCTGGACGCATCGTTGGGTTATCAACGATTGAGTTCATCGTAATAATGCCGCGCCCGGCGCACTGTGCTTCGGGTGCGCTATGGTATGCTAAGCGCCTGACAAATCGGTGCTGAAAGGAGAAAATTATGGATCACCGTTTACTTGAGATTGTTGCCTGTCCGGTTTGCAACGGAAAACTGTATTTCAACAAAGAGCAGCAGGAGCTGATTTGTAAACCAGACGGCCTGGCTTACCCGGTGCGCGACGGCATTCCGGTATTGCTCGAAGTGGAAGCGCGTACGCTGTCTGTTGAAGAGATCCATCCATGAGTTTCGTCGCCATTATTCCGGCGCGTTACGCATCAACGCGCCTCCCCGGCAAACCGCTGGTGGATATTCACGGTAAGCCGATGGTCGTACACGTGATGGAGCGCGCACGCGAGTCGGGCGCCGATCGCGTAATTGTGGCGACCGATCACCCCGAGGTTGCTGCAGCGGTAACCGCTGCCGGTGGCGAAGTGTGCATGACGCGCGCAGATCACCAGTCGGGCACCGAGCGCCTGGCAGAAGTGATTGAGAAATATCAGTTTGCCGATGACACCATTATCGTCAACGTGCAGGGCGACGAGCCGATGATTCCGGCAGAAATCGTACGCCAGGTCGCCGATAATCTGGCGCAGGCTGATGCAGGGATGGCGACATTAGCCGTGCCGATTACCGACGCTGAAGAAGCGTTTAACCCCAATGCGGTTAAAGTGGTGATGGACGCGAAAGGCTATGCGCTTTATTTCTCACGCGCCACCATTCCGTGGGATCGCGAGCGCTATGCGAAATCGCGCGAGCAGATCGGTGACACTTTGCTGCGTCACATTGGCATTTACGCCTATCGCGCTGGCTTTATCCGTCGTTACATTGCGTGGGAACCTTGCCCGTTAGAACACATTGAATTGCTGGAACAATTGCGCGTGCTGTGGTACGGCGAGAAGATTCACGTTGCCGTAGCGCAAACCGTGCCAAGTGTTGGCGTGGACACACCAGAGGATCTGGTTCGTGTTCGTGCGGCCATGCAGGGGTAAAGCCCGACCGGCCAGCCGCTCGCGCTGGCCATAAAGTTTGATCTGGCGCTAAGTTTCGCGCCACCATGACCTCCAGGATAGTGAAGTCAATTGACTGCGGAGGATAACGCATGGAACAGCTCCGTTCAGAACTGGCGTTGATACTGGGTGAAGGTATCAGCCGCCTCGAAACCATTAGCGAACAGGCGCAGTCGCGGCTGTACGCACTCTATGACAACGACGGTAAACCGATGCCGCTGGTGGCGAAGTATTTTCGTCATCAAGGTCGTGCGGCGCTGGAAGCCAAAAAACTCACCATGTTAGGTCATGATGGACTGGTCACAGTACCTGCGGTTTTTGGCCTGGTGCTCAGTCAGCAGCCGCCGGTACATGAAATGCTACTGATGGCGCGCTTCAATGGCGTCTCCGCCGAAGCGCCAGCGCGCACTGCCGTGCGCTGGGAGCAACTGTGTGAGCAGATTGTCGAGGGTGTACTCGGCTGGCACCGTATCGACAGCCACGGATTAGTGGGAAGGGTTGATAGTGTCCAGGAAAACAACTGGCCAGCCTGGTATCGCCAGCGCATCGAGGTGCTGTGGGCCACGTTGGGCTATCTGTCACCGCCATTTTTCACATTGGAAGATCGGCAGATCCTGTACCGCAGCCGACAGCAGTTAACTAATCTCTTCAAAGACTTTGACGATCCCTGCGTGCTGATGCACGGCAACCTGCGTTTATCCAGCATGCTGAAAGATGCACGCAGTGACCAACTGGTAGCGATGATGCAGCCAGGCAATATTCTCTGGGCTCCGCGTGAGTATGAATTAATCCGGCTGGCAGATAGCGGGGCTGAAGCCTCACTGCTGCAGCATTACCTGCAACGCGCGCCGGTTTCTGAAGGCTTTATCTGGCGGCGCTGGCTGTATCAGCTATGGGATTGTGTCGATACGTTGGTAAGCAGCGGACAGTTTGACCGTCCGCGCTTTGATCATGCCCGCGAGCAGTTACTTCCCTGGCTCGGATGACAGCAAGTCATCGCCACGCAGCCGTTGCCAAATCTGGCCCAGGGTTTCATAAATCGCACGTTCACTGTGACCCAGCCACATTGGCGATGGCAACATGCGGTCCCAGGCGCTGATTGGCGAGGTAATCGCGAGCTGATTGGCCGGTGCGGCGATGGGGTTCAGACCAGCGCTCAGGAAAAAATGCATTGCACGTGGCAAGTGGTTCGCCGATGAGACCAGCAGGAAAGGGTGATTGCCGATAGTTTGTTTGACGGCCAGCGCTTCTTCGCCCGTATCATGCGGTTGGTCCAGCGTGATAATCGCCGAACGTGGCACTCCCAGACTTTCGGCTACCTCTGCCGCCACGCTGGCGTTGCTGCGGGGGTTGTATCCAGCAGCAGCGCCAGTGAAAATCATTTTTGCTTGTGGATTCCGACGCCATTGGCGCACACCTTCTGTTACGCGCGGCAGGCTGTTGTTGAGCAAATTAGAACTTGGTGCCCAATTCGGATTGAAGGTGTAGCCACCGCCCAGCACGACGATATAATCCACCGGTTCGCTACCGTTCCAGGTTGGATAATGCTGTTCGATGGGGCGCAACAGACGATCGGCAACGGGTTGCAAGCTGAGCAGCAGGAGCAGCAGCCAACTCAGAGAGATCAGGATTTTGCCGCCTTTTTGCCAACGGCTAAACCAGAGAAGTAAAAGTCCTACCGCCATGAGCAACAACAGCAGTGGTAAAGGTAATAACATCGCGCCAATCCATTTCTTTAAGGCAAAAAACATCGAAATTTGCTCCTTTTGTCCGAAAAAACAGCAGCCAGACAGTTACTGTGGCGTGAAAGGTTCATTCTTGTTGAGCCTGTGACAAAATAGCACAAGTTGAATGCAGCACAGTGGAGCCATCATCATGCAGGATCGTAACTTTGACGATCTGGCGGACAAATTTTCGCAGAACATTTATGGCACCCGCAAAGGGCAGGTACGGCAGGCGATCCTGTGGGACGAACTGGATGCGCTGTTACCGACACTGCCTGAAGGCGCACTGTCAGTGCTGGATGCCGGCGGTGGCGTAGGACAAATCTCCTGTGGATTAGCGGCACGTGGCCATCAGGTGCTGTTGTGCGATCTCTCCGCGGAGATGTTAAAGCTGGCTGAAGCGCATGCGCACACCGAGGGTGTGAGCCACAACATGCAATTCAAACAAATTAGCGCGCAGCAGGTGGGCGAACATTTGGATCAGCCGGTTGATCTGGTATTGTTTCACGCTGTGCTGGAGTGGGTGGCAGAACCGGAAGCGGCGCTGCGTGCCTTGTGGCACACGCTGAAGCCCGGTGGCGTGCTGTCGTTGATGTTTTACAATGCGCATGCCCTGACGTTCCGCACCCTGCAACTCGGCAATTTCGGCTATCTGCGTGCCAATATGACTAAACGCAAAAAGCGTACGCTGTCACCGGATTTCCCGCGCGATCCTCAGGACGTTAATCGCTGGTTAAGTGATGCGGGCTTTGAGATTGAACAGCGTGCAGGCATTCGCGTGTTTTGTGATTACATGAAACCGCCACCGCCCGGCGTCGTCAAAAGCGTTGAAGAGATTATTGAGATGGAACGGCGCTACTGTCGTCAGGAGCCCTTTTTAAGTTTAGGGCGCTATATCCACGTGACCGCGCGCAAACCCAGGTAGAAGGATCAACTATGAGCGAATTTTCCCAGACGGTCCCCGAATTGGTGGCATGGGCGCGCAAGAATGACTTTTCACTTGCGTTGCCGGTAGAACGTCTGGCTTTTTTGCTGGCTATCGCCACCTTAAACGGTGAGCGCATGGACGGTGAAATGAGTGAAGGTGAACTGATCGATGCGTTTCGTCATGTCAGCAAGGCCTTTGAACAAACCCACGAAACCGTTCAGGTACGTGCCAACAACGCCATCAATGACATGGTGCGTCAGCGCCTGCTCAACCGTTTTACCAGCGAGTTAACCGAAGGCCATGCGATTTATCGCCTGACGCCGCTCGCCATCGGCATTACCGATTACTACATCCGTCAGCGTGAATTTTCCACACTGCGCCTGTCGATGCAGCTGTCGATTGTGGCACAGGAGCTGAAGCGCGCCGCAGATGCCGCCGAAGAAGACGGTGATGAATTCCACTGGCATCGCAATGTCTTTGCCCCGCTGAAATATTCCGTGGCCGAGATTTTCGACAGTATCGACATGACTCAGCGCCTGATGGATGAGCAGCAGCAAGCGGTGAAAACCGATATTGCCGACCTGCTGAACAAAGACTGGCGTGCAGCTATCTCCAGCTGTGAGCTGCTGCTGTCGGAAACCTCCGGCACACTGCGTGAACTGCAGGATACGCTGGAAGCGGCAGGCGATAAATTGCAGGCCAATCTGTTGCGCATTCAGGATGCTACGCTGAGCAGCCCGGATTTGGGCTTTGTCGATAAGCTGGTGTTTGACCTGCAAAATAAGCTGGACCGCATCATCAGTTGGGGCCAACAGGCCATCGATTTGTGGATTGGCTACGACCGCCACGTGCATAAATTTATCCGTACCGCTATCGACATGGATAAGAACCGCGTCTTCGCGCAACGTTTACGCCTGTCGGTGCAGAACTACTTCGACCAGCCTTGGGCATTGACCTACGCGAATGCCGACCGTCTTTACGATATGCGCGATGAAGAGATGACGCTGCGTAATGATGAGGTGATGGGCGAACTGCCGCCAGAGATGGAGTACGAAGAGTTTAACGAGATTCGTGAGCAGCTTGCCGCGATGATCGAAGAAGCATTGCAGATTTATAAGCTGGAGCAAAAGCCGCTCCATCTCGCTACGGTGATGCGCGATTACCTGGCGCAATACCCGCGTGCGCGCCACTTTGATTTGGCGCGTATCGTCATCGATCAGGCAGTACGTCTCGGTGTCGCCGAAGCTGATTTAGCCGGTCTGCCGGCAGAATGGCAGACTATTAATGATTACGGAGCCAAGGTGCAGGCACATGTCATCGACAAATATTGAACAAGTGATGCCCGTCAAACTGGCGCTGGCACTGGCAAACCCGATTTTCCCGGCGCTGGATAGCCAGTTACGCGCGGGCCGCCACATTGGCATTGAAGAGCTGGACAATCACGCATTTTTGATGGACTACCAGGAGTACCTGGAAGAGTTCTATGCGCGATATAACGTTGAATTGATGCGTGCGCCAGAAGGATTCTTCTATCTGCGTCCACGTTCCACCACCTTGATTCCCCGCTCGGTTCTGTCTGAGCTGGACATGATGGTTGGCAAAATCCTTTGTTATCTCTATCTCAGTCCGGAACGTCTGGCCAACGAAGGGATTTTCACCCAGCAGGAACTGTACGACGAGCTTCTATCACTGGCCGATGAGAGCAAACTGCTCAAGCTGGTAAACCAGCGTTCGACAGGTTCTGACCTGGATCGTGCCAAGCTGCAGGAAAAAATGCGTGCTTCGATCAGCCGCCTGCGCCGCTTAGGTATGGTGTGGTACATGGGCAACGACAGCAGCAAGTTCCGCATCATGGAGTCGGTGTTCCGCTTTGGTGCGGATGTGCGCAGCGGTGACGATGCGCGTGAAGCACAGCTGCGTCTGATCCGCGACGGCGAAGCCATGACGCTGGAGAACAAAGCCGCGGCCAACGAGAGTGATGATGCAGATAACGAGAATGACATTGACAGCGATGCGAGTGATAACGCGGAGGATGAACAGGAATGATTGAACGCGGTAAATTTCGTTCGCTAACGCTGATCAACTGGAACGGCTTCTTTGCCCGTACCTTTGATCTCGATGAGCTGGTGACCACGCTCTCCGGCGGTAACGGTGCGGGTAAATCCACCACCATGGCGGCTTTTGTCACGGCGCTGATCCCCGACCTCACCTTGCTGCATTTCCGTAACACCACCGAAGCGGGGGCCACCTCGGGCTCTCGCGATAAAGGTCTGCACGGTAAACTGCGCGCGGGTGTCTGTTATGCGGTGCTGGATGTGGTCAATTCGCGCCATCAGCGCGTGGTGGTCGGCGTGCGTCTGCAACAGGTTGCTGGACGCGATAAAAAAGTCGATATCAAACCCTTCAGTATTCATGGCCTGCCGACCGATTCGCAGCCGACCGATATGCTGACCGAAATCCTTAACAGCCGCCAGGCGCGCGTATTACCGCTGGCGGAAGTGAAAGAACGCGTTGAAGCGCAGGAAGGCGTGCAGTTCCGTCAGTACAACTCGGTTACGGATTACCACGCCGTCCTGTTCGAGCTGGGCGTGGTGCCGCGTCGTCTGCGCACCGCTAGCGACCGCAGTAAGTTCTATCGTCTGATTGAAGCCTCGCTGTACGGCGGTATCTCCAGCGCTATCACCCGTTCACTGCGTGATTATCTGTTGCCAGAAAATGGTGGCGTGCGCAAAGCCTTCCAGGATATGGAAGCCGCGCTGCGTGAAAACCGCATGACGCTGGAAGCGATTCGCGTTACGCAGTCCGATCGCGACCTGTTTAAGCATTTGATCTCTGAAGCCACCAGCTATGTGTCGGCAGATTATATGCGTCACGCCAACGAGCGTCGCATTCACCTCGATGGGGCACTGCAACTGCGCAATGAGCTGTTTACCAGCCGTAACCAGTTGGCTTCCGAGCAGTATCGTCACATCGAAATGGCGCGTGAACTTTCTGAGCACAACGGTGCAGAAAGCGATCTGGAAACTGACTATCAAGGCGCCAGCGATCACCTGAATCTGGTCCAAACGGCCATGCGTCAGCAGGAGAAGATCGAGCGCTATGATGCCGATCTCGAAGAGCTGACTTACCGCCTCGAAGAACAGAATGAAGTGGTGGCGGAAGCCCGCGAAGTGCAGGAAGAGAATGAAGCGCGTGCCGAAGCGGCTGAAATTGAAGTTGATGAACTGAAAAGCCAGTTAGCCGATTTCCAGCAGGCACTCGATGTGCAACAAACGCGGGCAATTCAGTATCAGCAAGCGTTGCAGGCGCTGGAAAAAGCCCGTGCGCAATGCCAGTTGCCGGATCTGACCATTGATAACGCAGCTGAATGGCAGGAAACCTTCCAGGCACGCGAAGAAGAAGCCACTGAGCAACTTTTACGTCTGGAGCAGAAACTCAGCGTGGCCGAAGCGGCACACAGTCAATTTGAGCAGGCATTAGCGCTGGTGACCAGTATCGCCGGCGAAGTGAGCCGTCAGGATGCATGGCAAGTGGGACGCGACTTATTGCGTGATGCCGCTAACCAGCGTCATCATGCCGATCAGCTCTCTTCGCTGCGCCTGCGTCTCAATGAGCTGGAAACGCGCCTGCGCGAGCAGCATGATGCCGAGCGCCTGTTAGCCGATTTCTGCAAGCGTCAGGGGCAACAGTACGATGCCGACGCGCTGGAAGGGCTGCAGCGCGAGCTGGAAGCACAGATTGAACAGCTGAACGAAAGCGTGTCCGATGCCGGTGAACGCCGCATGCTGATGCGCCAGGAACTGGAACAGCTGCGTGAACGCATCACTGCACTGACGGCGCGTGCGCCACATTGGCTGGCCGCGCAGGAAATCCTGACGCAGCTTAGCGAGCAAACGGGTCAGGCGCTGACTAACAGCCAGCAGATCACTGAGTTCATGCAGCAGTTGCTGGAACGTGAGCGTGAAACCACCGTTGAACGTGACAATGTGGCGGCACGTAAACGTGAAGTCGAGCAACAGATCGAGCGTTTAAGTCAACCAGGTGGTGCGGAAGATGCTCGCCTGACGCAACTGGCGGAACGATTTGGCGGCGTACTGCTGTCGGAAATTTACGATGACGTCACACTGGATGACGCACCGTACTTCTCGGCGCTGTATGGCCCATCGCGTCATGCGATTGTGGTACCCGATTTATCTCTGGTGCGTGAACTGTTGGATGGCCTGGAGGATTGCCCGGAAGATCTCTATCTGATTGAAGGGGATCCGCAGGCGTTTGATGACAGCGTCTTCAGTGTTGATGAGTTGGAAAACGCCGTGGTAGTGAAAGTGGCTGAGCGTCAATGGCGCTACTCCCGCTTCCCTAAAGTGCCGTTGTTTGGCCGCGCTGCGCGTGAAAACCAGCTGGAACTGCTGAACAATGAACGCGACCAGCTGGCAGAACGGTTTGCCACTTTGTCCTTCGACGTGCAGAAAACGCAGCGCTTGCATCAATCCTTCAGCCGCTTTATCGGTAGCCATTTAGCGGTGGCCTTTGATGAGGATCCTGAAGCGCTGATCCGCCAGCTAAACAGCCGTCGTGGCGAGCTGGAACGGGGTCTGGCACAGCATGAGAATGATAACCAGCAGCAGCGTGCCCAGTTTGAACAGGCTAAAGAGGGCGTCAGCCAGCTTAACCGCCTGCTGCCACGCGTGAATCTGCTGTTGGATGATTCACTTGGCGATCGCTGCGAAGAGATCCGTGAACGCGTCGAAGAAGCTCAGGAAGCGGCGCGCTTCCTGCATCAGCATGGCGCCAAAATCAGCAAGCTGGAGCCGCTGGTGTCGGTGTTGCAAAGCGATCCGCAGCAGCATGATCAGCTGGAGCGCGATTACCAGCAAGCACAGCAGCAGCAGCGTGATGCGCGTCAGCAGGCCTTTGCCCTGACGGAGGTGGTGCAGCGTCGCGCCCACTTTAGCTATGAAGATTCTGCCGGCATGCTGACCGGCAACAGCGATCTCAATGAAAAACTGCGCCAGCGTCTGGATCAGGCGGAGGGTGAGCGCAGTCGTGCGCGTGAACGTCTGCGCGAACATCAGGCGCAGCTGACACAATATTCACAAGTGCTGGCATCACTGAAAAGTTCCTATGACGCCAAGCGTGACATGCTAAAAGAGTTGCAGCAGGAGATGCAGGATATCGGCGTGCATGCCGATGCCAGCGCCGAAGAGCGCGCCCGCGCCCGACGCGACGAACTTTATACCGCATTAAGCCATAACCGTGCTCGTCGTAATCAGCTGGAGAAACAGCTCACGTTCTGCGAAGCCGAAATGGACGGCCTGCAGAAGAAACTGCGCAAGCTGGAGCGCGATTATCACCAGATTCGTGAGCAGGTCGTCAGCGCTAAAGCAGGCTGGTGTACGGTGCTGCGTCTGGTGAAAGAGAACGGCATGGAGCGTCGCCTGCATCGTCGTGAGATGGCCTATCTGGGCGGAGATGAACTGCGTTCAATGTCGGATAAGGCATTGGGTGCACTGCGTCTGGCGGTGGCGGATAACGAACATCTGCGTGATGTGCTGCGCATGTCGGAAGATCCAAAACGTCCAGAACGCAAAGTACAGTTCTTTATCGCAGTGTATCAGCATCTGCGCGAACGTATTCGTCAGGACATCATTCGTACTGACGATCCGGTTGAAGCCATCGAGCAGATGGAGATTGAGCTAAATCGTCTGACGGAAGAGCTGACGGCACGCGAGCAGACGCTGGCCATCAGTTCACGCAGCGCGGCGAATATCATTCGTAAAACCATTCAGCGTGAGCAGAATCGTATTCGTCAGCTGAACCAGGGCTTGCAGGCCGTGAGCTTTGGTCAGGTGCGCAGTGTACGTCTGAATGTTAACGTGCGTGAAGCGCACTCTACGCTGCTCGATACCTTGTCTGAAGAACATGAAGCGCATCAGGATCTGTTTACCAGTAATCGTCTGACCTTCTCCGAAGCGCTGGCGAAACTCTATCAACGTCTGAATCCACAAATTGATATGGGGCAGCGCACACCACAAACCATCGGTGAAGAGCTACTCGACTATCGCAACTATCTTGAGATGGAAGTGGAAGTAAACCGCGGCTCCGATGGCTGGCTGCGCGCGGAGAGTGGTGCGTTGTCAACCGGTGAAGCGATCGGTACCGGTATGTCAATTCTGGTGATGGTGGTGCAAAGCTGGGAAGAGGAATCACGTCGTCTGCGCGGTAAAGATATTTCGCCATGCCGACTGCTGTTCCTTGATGAAGCGGCGCGTCTCGATGCCCGCTCCATCGCCACCCTGTTCGAACTGTGTGAGCGTCTGGAGATGCAGCTGGTGATTGCTGCGCCAGAGAACATCAGCCCGGAGAAAGGCACCACCTACAAGCTGGTGCGTAAAGTGTTTAACAACACTGAACACGTGCATGTGGTGGGGCTGCGTGGATTCTCGGCAGATCCTGTGCCAGCAAAACGCGACACCAGTGATATCGATTTAGAAACAGAAAATACCTGACGCTGAATCTGGTTAAAAAACAGCGCACCGTTTAATCTGTAAGCGGCATCTGCACACTGAGGCAGATGCCGTTTTTTATTTGTATACTCAACAATAAGAGTAAGGCTGTACATAGCGAAAACAGGGCGCTGTGTCTTAGGTGAGAAGGGGGCAGGGATGTGGCTGAATAGAAGAAGCAGAATGAATCGTGCGGTACTCGCACTCAGTGTTTCACTGGTATTGTCGCCGCTGGCCACCAGCCATGCCGCGATCATTGCCGCTTTACCCGGAACTTCACATAGCGCCATGTCAGTGGCGGCGAGTCAGCATCAAATTCAGCAGGCTTTTAGCCCCAGTCAGCAGCCTTTCTATCTGCCGGGATTAGCCGGTATCTACGCCGCGCGTAATATGGCGCCACTCTGGCAGGATCAGCAAGCGGTGCAGGCTTTCCAGCAACAGTTGGCGGAGGTGGCGCTATCCGGCGTCCAGCCACAGTTCACTCGTTGGGTTGAACTACTGACTAATCCCACGATTACCGGCATGGCGCGTGACATCGTGCTGAGCGATGCCATGTTGGGCTATTTGCAATTTGTCGCCAATGTGCCGACGCAGGGTGAAACCTGGCTGTACAGTAATGTTCCCTACAAATTGACGATGCCGGGCGTTGCTGCCATTAACCAGTGGCAAAATGCGGTAAACGGTGGTGGCAGTCGCGCGTTTATCATCTCGCTTGCGCCGCAACATCCTCAATATGCGCCGATGCACAGTGCGCTCAAAGCGCTGCTGACCGATAACCGTCCATGGCCACAACTGCGCGACAGCGGGACGCTCCGCCCCGGCCAAATTAGCAACGATGTGCCTGCGCTCAGAGAGATTTTGCAGCGAACCGGCATGCTGACTGCCGCAACGCACAGCAGCACACCGACGCCAGCTGATGATGCCGTGCCGACAGCACCTGTGCCGGTCAGCCAGAGCAATCAGCCGATCGCGGTGAGTCCATCGGCGGCCAGCGTCAATGATTTGTCTGCACAGGCACCTGCGGCAACCGGCAACGTGGTGGCGAATACCACGCCTGCTGGCGACAATGTGTATGACGCCGCGCTAGTGGAAGGTGTAAAACGTTTCCAGCACTGGCAAGGTCTGGCGGATGATGGGGCGATAGGCCCTCGCACGCGTGAGTGGCTGAATGTGTCACCGCAGATGCGCGCATCGTTACTGGCACTGAATATCCAGCGCCTGCGTCTGCTGCCGGATGATATGCATAACGGCATTATGGTGAACATTCCCAACTATTCACTCACCTATTACAACAACGGAGCCACGATTTTGTCATCGCGGGTGATTGTCGGTCGTCCCGATCGTAAAACGCCACTGATGCGCAGTGCGTTGAACAATGTGGTGCTCAATCCACCGTGGAATGTGCCTACCACACTGGTGCGTCAGGATATCGTGCCGAAGGTCAAACAAGATCCCGGATACCTCTACAAGCACGGCTATACCTTACTGTCGGGCTGGAGTGCGGATGCCGAAGTGATCGATCCGTCGATGATTGACTGGCATATGGTTTCTGCAGCCAGTTTCCCGTATCGCATTCGTCAGGCTCCAGGCGCGATGAACTCGCTGGGTCGATATAAGTTTAATATGCCGAGTTCCGATGCCATCTATTTGCACGACACGCCTAACCATGGTTTGTTCCAGCGCGATATTCGCGCACTGAGCTCTGGTTGTGTGCGCGTGAATAAGGCCTCTGAACTGGCCGACCTGCTGCTGCAGGATGTGGGTTGGAATGACAGCCGCATCACCGACACGCTGAAACAGGGCGACACGCGCTACGTGCCGATTCGCCACCGCATCCCGGTTAATCTCTATTATTTAACCGCATGGGTCGCGGCGGATGGACAGCCGCAATATCGTACAGATATTTACAATTATGATAACCCTGCGCGTTCCGGTAGCCAGGTTCTGTCAAAAGCAGGAAAACTTCTCCTCTAGTCATTGATTTGCCAGATTTCACCTCTCTTCGAAAAGATCAGGGCCCGTCGCAAAATTTCGGTTTTGCGCGGGTTTTGGTCATTCTGTGACACATTGCGGGTTGACTGACCTCCAGGCTGCGTTTACTGTTCGGCCTTGTGTACTTTTTACACATTTTTTTATCGCTTTAGATTAGGTAACCCCGCTACATGGCTAATTTTGATTCTCAACGTCGTCGATTGCTCCTGATTGGAGGCGCAGCGGCAGGTTTGTCTCTGCTTCCTGGTTCAGCGCTGGCTTCGCTTTCCACCTCGCGCCCCCGAGTATTGACGCTTAATAACCTTCACACCGGTGAAACCCTTAAAACGGAGTTTTTTAACGGCAAGAGTTATGACAAGGATGAGTTAGCCCGCTTAAATCACTTCTTCCGTGATTACCGCGCCAATCAAGTGAAACACATCGATCCGCATCTGTTTGATCAGCTCTATCGCTTACAGATGGTGCTCAACACCCGCAAACCGGTGCAGCTGATCTCAGGCTACCGTACGCTGGCCACTAACAACATGCTGCGCGAATCGGGTCCTGGCGTGGCCAAACACAGCTATCACACCAAAGGGCAGGCAATGGATTTCCATATCGAGGGAATTTCATTAAGCAATGTTCGCAAAGCGGCGTTATCTATGCGCGCCGGTGGTGTAGGATATTACCCGCGCAGCAACTTCGTACACATAGATACCGGGCCTGCAAGGCACTGGTCCTGATACCGGCAGCGCTGCGTGTGTCGGTCATGGAGCCCTATGAATTACCACATTATTCCGGTTACGGCCTTTTCTCAAAACTGCTCGGTCATCTGGGATGACGAAACCCAGCAGGCGGCGCTGGTGGATCCCGGCGGCGATGCCGAGACGATTATTGCCGTATTGGCTGAGCGGGGATTAACCCCCGCGCAAATTCTGCTGACGCATGGTCATCTTGATCATGTGGGGGCCGCCGCTGAACTCGCCGCACACTATCAAATTCCTATTGTTGGCCCTCACAAGCTGGATGCGTTCTGGCTGAATAATTTGCCGACGCAAAGCCGCATGTTTGGCCTGCCGGAATGTGCGCCACTGGCGCCGGATCGCTGGCTGGAAGAGGGCGAAACGGTGCAGATTGGGAATGTCACGCTGGAAGTGCTGCTTTGCCCGGGTCATACGCCGGGACACATTGTGTTCTTCGACCGGGCTGGGCGCTTATTGATATCGGGTGATGTGATTTTCAATGGCGGTGTCGGACGTACCGATTTCCCGCAGGGCAGCCACAGCGATTTAATCAATGCGATTAACACTAAGCTGTTACCGCTGGGTGATGATGTGACCTTTGTGCCGGGCCACGGTCCGATTTCCACCTTGGGTCGGGAGCGTATCAGTAATCCGTTCCTGCAATAAAAAATGGGCCATTAAGGCCTAATGCCAGTCAGTTAAGCCTGACTGGCATTTTTTCTTCTTGCTGTCGGATATTTATAGGGTCTCTCTTTCACCACCCTTGGGAACGAGCGCTCCCGTCGTCCCGGCAGTCTGACCATCTCT
>NZ_VWXC01000028.1:0-70128 GCF_011752685.1 Candidatus Pantoea communis | reverse complement strand
ATAGCAGAGATGGTCAGACTGCCGGGACGACGGGAGCGCTCGTTCCCAAGGGTGGTGAAAGAGAGACCCTATAAATATCCGACAGCAAGAAGAAAAAATGCCAGTCAGGCTTAACTGACTGGCATTACGCCATGGCGTCCCTTTTTATTTTTAAGCGTTTATCGCTTAAGCGTCACGACGACGTGGTGCAGATGCACCCTCTTCACGACGTGGGCCACGGCCGCCTTCACGGTTGAAGCGTCCGCCTTCACGGCCACCTTCACGACGCTCAGAGAAACGACGCGGTGCGCCATTACCACGACGCTCGCCATCACGACCGCCTGGACGACGTTCACTACGCTCGAACGCAGGAGCATCACCCATCAACTGCATGTTCATCGGCTTGTTCAGGATGCGCGTGCGAGTGAAGTGCTGCAGAACTTCGCCCGGCATACCTTTAGGCAGCTCGATGGTTGAGTGCGTACCAAACAGCTTGATGTTACCGATGTAACGGCTGCTGATGTCGCCTTCGTTAGCAATCGCGCCCACGATATGACGAACTTCAACACCATCATCACGGCCCACTTCAATGCGGTACAGCTGCATTTCGCCAACGTCACGACGTTCGCGACGTGGAGCGCCATCACGGTCACCGCGGCTTTCGCGTGGACCACGTGAGTCACGTGAATCGCGACGATCATCGCGGTCGCGGAACTCACGACGTGGTGGGCGTGGTGCTTCTGGTGGCAGAATCAGTGGACGTTCGCCCTGTGCCATTTTCAGCAGTGCTGCGGCCAGTGTTTCGAGATCCAGATCTTCGCCCGGCTGCATTTTGCTCAGCAGTGCACGGTACATATCCAGATCGCTGCTTTCCAGCTGCAACTGTACTTTGGCGGCGAATTTAGCCAGACGGCGCTCGCTCAGCAGTTCTGCATTTGGCAGTTCAACTTCTGGAATAGTCAACTTCATGGTGCGTTCGATGTTACGCAGCAGACGGCGCTCGCGGTTCTCAACGAACAGCAGCGCACGACCAGCACGACCCGCACGACCGGTACGACCGATACGGTGAACGTAAGACTCAGCATCCATTGGGATGTCATAGTTAACAACCAGGCTGATACGCTCAACGTCCAGACCACGTGCTGCAACGTCGGTCGCGATCAGGATATCCAGACGACCATCTTTCAGGCGCTCCAGTGTCTGCTCACGCAGAGCCTGGTTCATGTCACCGTTCAGTGCTGCGCTGTTATAGCCGCTGCGCTCCAGCACTTCAGCCACTTCCAGCGTAGCGTTTTTGGTACGCACGAAGATGATGGCAGCATCAAAGTCTTCCGCTTCCAGGAAACGCACCAGCGCGTCAGTTTTACGGCCATAAGCGGTCCAGTAAGACTGAGAAATGTCAGGACGCGTGGTCAGGCTTGACTGAATGCGCACTTCCTGTGGATCTTTCATGAAGCGTTTGGTGATACGACGAATCGCTTCTGGCATGGTCGCTGAGAACAGCGCGGTCTGATGACCGTCTGGGATCTGCGCCATGATGGTTTCAACGTCTTCGATGAAGCCCATACGCAGCATTTCATCAGCTTCGTCCAGCACCAGGCCGCGCAGGTTAGACAGATCTAACGTGCCGCGTTTCAGGTGATCCAGCAGACGACCAGGCGTACCTACGACAACCTGTGGTCCCTGGCGCAGTGCGCGCAGCTGAACGTCATAGCGCTGGCCGCCGTACAGGGCAACCACGTTCACGCCACGCATGTGTTTAGAGAATTCCGTCATGGCTTCAGCAACCTGAACAGCCAGTTCACGGGTTGGAGCCAGCACCAGGATCTGTGGTGCGCGGACAGATGGATCAATGTTGTTCAGTAACGGCAGGGAGAATGCCGCTGTTTTACCACTCCCGGTCTGCGCCATACCCAGCACATCACGGCCCGCCAGCAGGTGAGGAATACACTCAGCCTGGATTGGGGATGGCTTTTCGTAGCCCATACCGTTCAGTGATTCGAGGATGTCAGCGTTCAGGCCAAGGTCAGAAAAAGTGGTTTGAATATCAGTCATGTAGTACACGTGCCTCTTAGATTGCGGCGGCCAGTCTACATAACTCGTCGTGAAAATTTTCAGTCATTTTCATCAAAAAGTGTGAACCGGCTCAAATTAGAAGTTTTGACGAACAGAAAAGCCCTCACCTCGAAGGTGATGACTTTACAAGTATTCAGGCAATAAAAGTTCGTCAGCTATTGCTGGTCAGATTCTGATAAATCGTCTTGTGTCTGGCCGAGTTGCGCCAGTTCCAACAATGCGTATCGGTGCTCAACAAAGTTGTTAACATTGTTAGCGACCGCCAGTTTGAACAACGCTTTCGCGTCGTCCTTCTCCCCCAGACTTAGGTAGTACTTACCTAAATAGAAGTTGGTTTCACTGAGATGTTCAGCGAGCGAGGTGTTATCCGTTGCGTCCGCCTTGAGACGTTCCATCAGCGTTTTTTCACTGATGTCGCCAAGGTAGAACTCGACAATATTCCATCCCCATTGGTCCCGGACCGCTTTGTCATGTCGCTGTCTCAGCGTGACTTTGGCCTTGTCGGCATCCATATCGCTTTCAACGAGATAGAGCCAAAGGCTGCGGAAAGGATCGTTAGGATCGTCTTGATAAAACGCCAGCAGATCATCTTGCGCTAACTTGTATCGACCGCCGTAATAGAGGGCGATACCACGGTTTAAATGCGCATAGTTGTAAGTTGGATCAAGCTCAAGTACAGAATCAAACGCTTCATAGGCAGCATCAAAGTTGCCTGCCTGCGTTAAATATATACCGAGGTAGTTAAACACCTCAGGCATATCCGGTCTTATAGACAGCGCTTGCGAGAAATCGTTCCGCGCTAATGCCCTCAGACCCAAACTATCATACAACACTCCGCGCTCATATAATAGCTGTGCGCGTTCATCATCGGTCAGGGCACGACTGGCAAGAATTTGTTCCATTCGCGCCAGGATCACCTCTTGCTGCAGTGTGGGCTGCAAAGGTACTGCCAGAACTTCGTTCTTACGCCAATTGGAGTTGCTGCATCCTGCCAGCGTGATAGCTGTCGCAACAAAACACCAGCGCAAAAAAGGCTTCATTTCCCACTCCCGAATACAAACATTGGGATAACCATCCTGTCATCCGCCTGCTGTGCACAAGGATTCCCGCCCTCGCGATGATCCAAACACTTCTCCCCGCAGAGCAGGGAGAAGCCAATCAGTAAACGCTTACTCGGCGTCAGATGCATTCGTTGCAGCAGGGGTTTCTTCCGCTGGTTTCTGCTCTGTCGCTTCTTTGATGCTCAGGCGTACGCGGCCCTGACGGTCCACTTCCATCACTTTCACTGGAACTTCCTGACCCATCTGCAGATAGTCGGTCACTTTCTCAACTCGCTTATCAGCGATCTGAGAGATATGGACCAGACCTTCTTTACCGCCGCCGATTGCCACGAAGGCACCGAAATCAACGATACGCGTCACTTTACCAGAGTAGATACGACCCACTTCGATTTCAGCGGTGATCTCTTCAATACGACGAATCGCTTCTTTCGCTTTGTTGCCGTCGGTTGCTGCAATCTTCACAGTGCCATCATCTTCAATTTCGATGGTGGTGCCGGTTTCTTCGGTCAGCGCACGTATAACAGAACCGCCTTTACCGATAACATCTTTGATCTTGTCTGAATTGATCTTGATGGTGTAAATGCGCGGTGCGAACTCAGAGATTTCCTGACGTGGGGTGCTGATGGCCTGCTCCATCACGCTCAGGATGTGCAGACGCGCGCCCTTAGCCTGATTCAGTGCTACCTGCATGATCTCACGGGTGATACCTTCAATTTTGATATCCATCTGCAACGCAGTGATACCGTCGCGGCTGCCCGCAACTTTGAAGTCCATATCGCCGAGGTGATCTTCATCGCCCAGGATGTCAGACAGCACCACGAAGTTTTCGTCTTCTTTGACCAGACCCATCGCGATACCGGCTACGGCCGCTTTGATCGGTACACCAGCATCCATTAGTGCCAGAGAAGCACCACACACGGAAGCCATAGAAGAAGAACCGTTTGATTCAGTGATTTCTGACACCACACGCACGGTGTACGGGAACTCTTCCTGCTTAGGCATCACTGCCAGCACACCGCGCTTCGCCAGACGACCGTGACCAATCTCACGGCGCTTCGGTGAGCCAACCATACCGGTTTCGCCCACTGAGTACGGAGGGAAGTTGTAGTGGAACAGGAAGCTGTCGGTGCGCTCACCCATCAGCTCATCCAGGCTCTGCGCATCACGTGCCGTACCCAAGGTCGCCGTTACCAGCGCCTGCGTTTCACCACGGGTGAACAGAGAAGAACCGTGAGTACGCGGCAGTACGCCAGTGCGTACGTCCAGACCACGGATCATATCTTTTTCACGGCCGTCGATACGTGGCTCACCACGGATGATGCGGCTACGCACGACGCTCTTTTCGAGATCGTGAACGATGTCAGCGATTTCGCCAGCATCCAGCGTTTCATCTTCGGCCTGCAGCGCAGCGATGGTGGCATCTTTGACTACGCCAACCTGCGTGTAACGCTCCTGCTTATCAGTGATGCGGTAAGCATCAGCGATACCAGATTCTGCCAGTGCCGCAACACGTGCAATCAGTGCATCGTTTGCTGGCTCTGGCTGCCAATCCCAACGCGGTTTGCCTGCTTCAGCAACCAAGGCGTTGATGTTTTCAATCACAACCTGCTGCTGATCGTGGCCGAACACCACTGCACCCAGCATTTGATCTTCAGTCAGGATTTCAGCTTCTGATTCAACCATCAGAACCGCGTTCTGCGTACCTGCAACCACCAGGTCCAGACGTGAAGTTTTGATCTCATCCGCGGTTGGGTTCAGTACGTACTGGTCATTGATGTAACCGACACGTGCCGCACCGATTGGGCCGTTGAATGGCAGGCCAGACAGCGCCAGCGCAGCAGACGCGCCAATCATCGCCACGATGTCTGGGTTAACCTGTGGGTTTACAGAAACAACGGTAGCAATAACCTGCACTTCGTTGATGAAACCTTCCGGGAACAGTGGACGCACTGGACGGTCAATCAGACGAGAAATCAGAGTTTCGCCTTCGCTTGGACGGCCTTCGCGACGGAAGAAGCTACCCGGGATACGACCAGCAGCGTAAGTACGCTCCTGATAGTTAACCGTCAACGGGAAGAAATCCTGACCTGGTTTAGTTTTTTTCTGGCCAACAACGGTAACGAATACCGCAGTGTCGTCCATGCTCGCCATAACTGCTGCAGTGGCCTGGCGTGCCATCATGCCGGTTTCCAGCGTGACGGTATGCTGACCATATTGGAATTTGCGTACGAT
The DNA here is from genome assembly GCF_011752685.1 of Candidatus Pantoea communis. NCBI lineage: Bacteria > Pseudomonadati > Pseudomonadota > Gammaproteobacteria > Enterobacterales > Erwiniaceae > Pantoea > Candidatus Pantoea communis. Next base: position 64,780 of record NZ_VWXC01000028.1, on the reverse strand, counting down.
CGGGTTCAGCAAAATTTAAGTCCTTAAATTCGAGGGGCAGAGCGCTTTTTGGCTCGCCGGGGTTTACCGATCTTTAGTTGCATCCTCGCGACTAATGACAATCTTCAACCGCTCATGCGGTAAAGCCTCTCATTAGCCGCGCGAAACGCTGCAAGCAAAGATCACTCTCAGCAACAATACATGAGTTTGGTACGGAATGCTGCGGATTGCTCGAAAAAAGGGGCCATAAAGGCCCCCTTTTCGCGAAACTCGCACAAATCTGATCGTCAGATGCGCTTTTCTGCATAGTGCATGTGCTACATCGTTGATCAGATTCTTCAGACTTAGCGACGCAGACCCAGGGTTTCGATCAGGCTGGTGTAACGTGCAACGTCTTTACGCTTCAGGTAGTCCAGCAGCTTACGACGCTGAGATACCATGCGCAGCAGACCGCGACGGCTGTGGTGGTCTTTTTTGTGCTCAGAGAAGTGACCCTGCAGGTGGTTAATCTGAGCAGTCAGCAGAGCAACCTGAACTTCTGTTGAACCGCTGTCGTTAGCACCACGACCGAATTTAGCAACGATCTCTGCTTTAGCTTCTACGCTTAGAGACATAATAAACTCCGAAATAATAAATGAATGGTTGGGTGCCGATCTCTAATTCAGCAGCCCGCTTTAAAAGCCGCGCTATTCTACTCTTCGCCTGATTGCAACGCAAATGCGCCGTTAGCTCAAACGTGAATGTGTTGATTAGGCGGGAAACTCGACCACCAGACGACGCGGCGCCACGCGCCCATCCTCAGCGATTTCTGCCATGCCGATAAATTTATGTTCTTCACCTTCGGTAACACGCACCAATCCCTGTTCAGGCGCATTCGCCACCTGCACCGGCATCCCCTGTTTGAAATAAGCGGCGACAGAGGGCAGCAAATTGACGATGGGGAACTCCTCCGCAGGGCTATCCATTGGCAGCAGCAGTGCATCCAGTGCACGGTAGTCTGGCGTTTCTGCTGCGTTGGCTTCAGCCGCCATCGCCTGCAACTGCTCAAAGGTGATCATGCGATCAATCGGATACTTTGCCACCTGCAAACGACGCAACATAATCACATGTGCGCCGCAGCCGAGCTTCTCGCCGAGGTCATCGATGATGGTGCGAATATAAGTGCCCTTGGAAACGTGAATTTCCAGCTCCAGCTCATCCCCTTCCCAGCGAATAAACTGCAGTTCAAACACGGTGATCGGTCGTGCTTCACGCGGTACGGTAATGCCTTCACGCGCGTATTCATACAGCTTGCGGCCCTGGTACTTCAACGCAGAGAACATGGTGGGTACTTGTAAGGTGTCACCACGGAAGCTCTCCAGCGCCGCATCAAGCTGGGCTTGATTGAAGGTCACCGGGCGCGTTTCGACGATATTGCCATCAGCGTCTGAGGTATCCGTACGCTCGCCGAGGCGGGCAATAACGCGATAGCGTTTATCGGAATCGAGCAGGAACTGCGAGAACTTCGTCGCTTCACCGAGGCAGATCGGCAGCATGCCTGTTGCCAGGGGATCAAGCGCACCCGTGTGACCCGCTTTGTTAGCATGGAACAGACGCTTCACTTTCTGCAGCACATCGTTCGAGGATGCGCCCTGATGCTTATCCAGCAAAAACACACCGTGGACGTCGCGACCGCGACGACGAGGACGACTCATTAGTCCTCCTTGTCATCTTCCGCCGGGCTTTCGCCACGACGCTCAACGTCACTTTTGATCACGTTGCTGACCAGGTTAGACATGCGCATCCCTTCGATCAGCGAGTTGTCATAGAAGAAGGTCAGTTCAGGTACGATACGCAGACGCATCGCTTTCCCCACCAGAATACGGATATAACCTGAGGCTTCTTTCAGCGCCTTCAGACCATTTTTTACCGCATCTTCATCCTGGTCATTCAAAAAGGTCACGAAGACTTTGGCATACGCCAGGTCGCGCGACACTTCTACGCCGGATACCGTTACCATCATGCCAAGGCGCGGGTCTTTAATTTCACGTTGCAGGATAATTGCGATTTCTTTCTGCAGTTCCTGAGATACGCGCTGTGGGCGGCCAAATTCTTTTGCCATTTTTTCTTTCTCCCAAATAATTCGGGAGGCCAGAGGCCTCCCAAATTGCAACACATCAAGTGATGATCAATCGATGGTGCGTTTAATTTCAATCACTTCAAAGACTTCGATCATGTCACCAACGCGAACGTCGTTGTAGTTCTTCACGCCGATACCACACTCCATGCCGTTACGCACTTCGTTGACATCGTCTTTAAAGCGACGCAGAGATTCCAGCTCGCCTTCGTAAATCACCACGTTGTCGCGCAGTACGCGAATCGGGTTGTGACGTTTGATGTTGCCTTCGGTGACCATACAGCCAGCAATGGCGCCAAATTTCGGTGACTTGAACACGTCACGCACTTCGGCCAGACCAATGATCTGCTGTTTGAATTCCGGTGCCAGCATGCCGCTCATGGCTGCTTTTACTTCGTCAATCAGATTATAGATAACGGAGTAGTAGCGCAGGTCCACGTTTTCAGCGTCAATCACGCGACGCGCAGAAGCGTCAGCACGGACGTTAAAGCCGAGGATGATGGCGTTGGAAGCCGCTGCCAGGGTCGCGTCGGTTTCGGTGATACCACCCACGCCCGAACCGATAATCTTCACCTTCACTTCGTCGGTGGAGAGTTTCAGCAGCGAGTCGGAGATCGCTTCCACCGAACCCTGTACGTCGGACTTCAGCACGATGTTCAGCTCGGACACTTCGCCTTCGGTCATGTTAGCGAACATGTTCTCCAACTTCGACTTCTGCTGACGCGCCAGTTTCACTTCGCGGAATTTGCCCTGACGATACAGTGCAACTTCACGTGCTTTCTTCTCATCACGCACAACAGTCGCTTCATCACCCGCTGCTGGCACACCAGACAGACCGAGGATTTCCACTGGAATGGATGGACCCGCTTCCAGCACTTCACGACCCAGTTCGTCACGCATCGCACGGACACGGCCGTATTCGAAGCCGCACAGTACGATATCGCCTTTGTTCAGCGTACCTTCACGCACCAGCACGGTCGCAACCGGGCCACGACCTTTGTCGAGGAAGGATTCGATGACCACGCCGCTCGCCATACCTTCACGAATGGCGGTCAGTTCCAGCACTTCAGCCTGCAGCAGAATCGCATTCAGCAGGTCATCAATACCGGTACCCGCTTTCGCAGAGACGTTAACGAACATGTTTTCACCGCCCCACTCTTCCGGAATGATTCCGTACTGGGTCAGTTCATTCTTCACGCGATCCGGGTCTGCTTCTGGCTTATCAATCTTGTTCACTGCAACCACAACCGGCACTTTGGCCGCTTTGGCGTGCTGGATGGCTTCGATAGTCTGTGGCATCACGCCGTCATCGGCAGCAACCACCAGAATTACGATATCCGTTGCCTGCGCACCACGTGCACGCATCGCGGTAAACGCGGCGTGGCCCGGGGTATCCAGGAAGGTTACCATACCGTTGTCAGTTTCAACGTGGTAAGCACCGATATGCTGTGTAATACCGCCAGCCTCGCCTGAAGCGACTTTGGTTGAGCGGATATAGTCCAGCAGCGAGGTTTTACCATGGTCAACGTGACCCATGATAGTGACCACCGGAGCGCGTGACTCCTGCGCTGCATCGGTATCACGATCGTCCATCACCGCTTCTTCCAGTTCGTTCTCGCGGCGCAGGATCACTTTGTGACCCATTTCTTCCGCAACCAACTGGGCTGTTTCCTGGTCGATGACTTGGTTAATGGTCGCCATTGCGCCCATTTTCATCATCGCTTTGATAACCAGTGAGCCTTTCACCGCCATTTTGTTTGCCAGCTCGGCAACAGTAATGGTTTCGCCGATGATCACATCACGGTTAACAGCCTGAACGGGTTTGTTGAAGCCCTGCTGCAGTGCGCTTGGCTTACGGTTTTTACCACCTTTACCACCACGGAACTGCGCACGCGCTTCTTCGCGATCAGTTTTCGCTTCAGAATGCTTGTTGCCTTTTTTGGCTGGGCGCGCTGCTTTGGTGGTACGCGCACGTCCACGTCCGCCTTCAACTTCGCGGTCGTTTTCGTCTTCAGCCTGACGGGCATGAGTGGAAGTGGTGACATGGTAGTCGCCTTTGTCTTCTTCCTCTGGTTTTTCCCATTCAGCTGATTTCTCTTCAGCCAGGCGGCGGGCTTCTTCTGCCACACGGCGAGCGTCTTCTTCCAGCTTACGGCGTGCTTCTTCTTCCGCTTTGCGTTTCAGATCAGCCGCTTCGGCTTCACGACGCGCCTTATCAGACTGCGCAGCCTTGGTTACTTCATCGGTAGGTTGATTAGTCACTTTCTCATTTTCCGCTGCTTCACGCTTGGCCTTTTCAGCGGCTTCGCGCTTGGCTTTATCTTCGGCTTCACGTTGCGCTTTTTGTTCAGCTTCGCGACGGGCTTGTTCTTCCGCCTCGCGACGCGCCTGCTCTTCCGCTTCACGCTGCGCCTCGGCTTCAGCTTCAGCCTGAGCTTGCTCAGACTCAGCATCACCTTTCACGTATGTACGTTTTTTGCGGACTTCGATTTGCACCGACTTACTTTTACCCCCGGTGACGGGAATATTCAAGGTGCTGCGCGTTTTGCGCTGTAATGTCAGTTTACTTGAACCGGTCTGACCGTGCTCACGATTCAAATGGGACAGTAAGGTTTCTTTCTCTTGCTGGGACACCGCATCGTTTTCAGACTTGCGGATCCCTGCGTCAGCAAATTGCTGTACCAGGCGATCGACCGGAGTCTGAATTTCGGCGGCCAGCGATTTTACGGTTACATCTGTCATGCTGTTCCTTCCTGTTATTACGCGTCATCGCCGAACCAGCAGATATTACGTGCAGCCATAATCAGCGCACCGGCCTTCTCATCATCCAGCCCTTCAATATCTGTCAGATCGTCAACACCTTGCTCAGCGAGATCTTCCAGCGTGCAAACGCCTTTGGACGCCAGGCGATACGCCAGCGCACGATCCAGGCCCTCAAGATTCAGAAGATCCTCAGCGGGCTCCTGATTACCAAGGCTCTCTTCTTTCGCTAATGCCAGGGTGGTCAACGCATTTTTTGCTCGTTCACGCAGGGCTTCAATGGTCTCTTCGTCGAGGCCGTCGATTTCCAGCAACTCGTTGATTGGCACATAAGCCAATTCTTCCAGCGAAGAGAAGCCCTCTTCCACCAGTACGGTGGCGAACTCTTCGTCGATGTCGAGATGTTTGGTGAACATATCGATCGCTGCGTGGGCTTCAGCCTGATGCTTAGCCTGCAGATCATCGACGGTCATCACGTTCAGTTCCCAACCACTCAGTTGGGAAGCCAGACGCACGTTTTGGCCGTTACGGCCGATCGCCTGAGCCAGATTGCCGGCTTCAACAGCGATATCCATGGTGTGATTGTCTTCATCCACCACAATTGACGCCACATCGGCTGGCGCCATGGCGTTAATGACGAATTGTGCCGGGTTATCGTCCCACAGCACGATATCAATACGCTCGCCACCCAGCTCGCTTGATACAGCCTGGACACGCGCACCGCGCATACCCACACAAGCACCGACCGGATCAATACGTTTATCGTTGGTTTTCACCGCGATTTTAGCGCGTGAACCTGGATCGCGCGCTGCCGCTTTGATCTCGATAACTTCTTCACCGATTTCTGGCACCTCAATGCGGAACAGTTCGATCAGCATTTCTGGCTTAGAACGGGTGACAAACAGCTGTGCACCACGCGCTTCCGGACGAACAGCGTACAACACGCCGCGAATACGGTCGCCTGGGCGGAAGTTTTCACGTGGCAGCATATCTTCGCGTCCGATCACGGCTTCAGCATTGCTGCCCAGATCGAGTGAGATGCTGTCGCGGTTTACTTTCTTCACCACGCCGGTGATGATTTCACCTTCGTGTTGACGGAACTGATCAACCACCATCGCGCGCTCAGCTTCACGGACTTTCTGCACGATAACCTGTTTAGCGGTTTGGGTGGTGATACGGTCGAAGGTGACAGATTCGATCTGGTCTTCAACGTATTCGCCCAGATTGAACGCTTCGTCTTCAAAGCGGGCCGCATCCAGCGTAATTTCACGAGTCGGCTGTGTTACTTCTTCCACAATCTGCCAGCGACGGAAAGTATCGAAATCACCGCTGCGACGGTCAATGCTGACGCGCACTTCGATCTCTTGCTCATACTTCTTTTTAGTCGCAGTGGCCAAAGCGCTCTCAAGCGCCTCGAAGATTTTCTCACGTGGCAGGGCTTTTTCGTTAGAAACGGCTTCTACTACAGCTAAGATCTCTTTGTTCATCCTGGTTAGCCTCAATCCGGACTTTTAAAAGTGGGGGACCAGGTTCGCTTTCTGAATATTACTCAGCGCGAACACCTCATCGTTACCCTCAACGGTTACCGTGATCATCTCACCTTCCACGGATTTGATGATCCCCTGCCATTTACGGCGGTTCTGTACGGCCATACGCAGTGTCAGGCTCACCTCATCACCGGCGAAACGTGCATAGTGTTCAGCAGTGAAAAGAGGACGCTCGAGACCTGGCGAGGAGACTTCAAGGTTGTAAGCCACCGTAATGGGATCTTCCACATCCATTACCGCGCTGACCTGGTGGCTAACATCGGCACAATCATCAACATTGATACCATTCTCACTATCAATATAGATGCGCAAAGTCGATGTGCGACCGCGAACGAATTCGATACCGACCAATTCGTAGCCAAGCGCTTCTACTGGAGCGGTGATCAAATCAGTCAATTTTTGCTCTAATGTGGACAAGCCCACCCCCAAGACATAAAAAAAGGGCCTATAGCCCAGTATTGCGATTCCTGATAACAAAAAACCCCGAAAATTCGGGGCTTTTTATCACTGGACCCTGTACGCCGCAGAGCGGCATCGGCACACAATCCAAAAGAATTTTTTTCAAAAAAACACTGAGGATGCGTCCGTCGATGCATACAGTATATTTGAAAAAGAACTCTAAGGGAAAGTGGTTGCGGGGGCCGGATTTGAACCGACGACCTTCGGGTTATGAGCCCGACGAGCTACCAGGCTGCTCCACCCCGCGTCCGAAAACGTGGCGAATAATACGCCGACCTTGCTTAAAAAGCAAGTTTTACTGAGATTTGGTACCGAGGACGGGACTTGAACCCGTAAGCCCTTTCGAGCACTACCACCTCAAGGTAGCGTGTCTACCAATTTCACCACCTCGGTACTGCACTGACTGCGACGTTATGTTGTCGCTAAAGCATTGACGATGTTACTGCGGGATATCATTGCCCGGGGTTGCCGGTTTAGCTGGCTGAGTCTGCTGTTCAGACTGAGCTGGCGCAGTGAGGTTTTCCCACTCGCTTCCTTTAGAAGACTTGTTCGTGTTCAGATTGCCCAGAATCAAGCTGATGATGAAGAACAGGGTCGCCAGTACTGCAGTCATACGTGTCATGAAATTACCAGACCCGTTTGAACCGAACAGTGTACCAGAGGCGCCTGCACCGAATGAGGCTCCCATATCAGCGCCTTTGCCTTGCTGAAGCATGATCAGACCCACGAGGCCAATCGCAACAATAAGGAAAACAACTAACAGAGCTTCGTACATAATCAACCTGTTTCCTTGCGCGTTATCCGCACAGTTAAAGCTTCACCAATATTGACGGGGAGTGTCGTCATCACCCATCAGAAGCGGGTGTGAATACTAACCAATGGGACATACCTCTGCAAGCGCAATTTTCACGAACCTTATTGATTGCGGAAAAAAGCGCCAGGATGGTGATTTAACAGGCGGAAAGTCGAAATCTCGCCGCCTGTTAACACGCTTAGACCGCTTTCACCGCATCAGCAATTTTATGCGCCAGTTCGGTGACTAACGCTTCATCTTCACCCTCGACCATCACGCGAATCAGCGGCTCAGTGCCCGATTTACGCAACAGCACACGACCGCGCCCTGCTAGCGTTTTCTCCACTTCAGCGCTGACAGCCTTAACGCTCTCGGATTCAAGAGGATCATGACTGCCGCTGAAGCGCACATTCACCAGAATCTGCGGCAGCATTTTCATGCCACTGCACAAATCATGCAGACTCATGTGATTACGCACGATAGCAGTAAGTACTTGCAAACTTGCCACGATACCGTCGCCAGTGCTGATTTTATCCAACAGAATGACATGCCCGGAGTTTTCAGCCCCCATGCGCCAGCCCTTCTCCTGCATTTTTTCCAGCACGTAGCGGTCACCCACTTTGGCACGTGTGAAAGGAATACCCAGCTGTTTCAACGCCAGTTCCAGCCCCATATTACTCATCAACGTACCCACCACGCCGCCGCGCAGTTGCCCCTGACGCAAGGCTTCACGTGCAATGATGTAGAGAATCTGGTCACCATCGACCTTCATGCCCAGATGATCCACCATCATGATGCGATCACCATCGCCATCGTAAGCAAGGCCCAAATCGGCCTTCTCTTCCAGCACGCGCTGCTGCAGCATGCGGAGATCGGTTGCGCCGCACTCTTTGTTGATGTTCATGCCATCGGGCTGCACGCCAATCGCAATCACTTTGGCACCTAATTCACGCAGCACATTAGGCGCAATGTGATAGGTCGCACCGTTGGCGCAATCCACTACGATTTTCAGACCGTTAAGACTTAACTCGCTCGGGAATGTGCCTTTACAGAACTCGATATAACGACCAGCAGCATCAACGATACGGCTGGCGCGCCCCAACTCAGCGGACTCAACGCAGGTCAGTGGCTTCTCTAACTCAAGCTCGATGGCCTCTTCCACTTCATCCGGCAATTTAGTGCCTTCCGCAGAGAAGAACTTGATGCCGTTATCGTCGAAGGGGTTATGCGATGCAGAGATCACGATACCGGCTTCTGCACGGAAGGTACGCGTCAGATAGGCAATCGCGGGGGTTGGCATAGGTCCGGTAAAGGCCGCCGACAAACCAGCAGCAGCCAGGCCCGCTTCCAGTGCCGATTCCAGCATGTAGCCAGAAATACGCGTATCTTTACCAATTAATACCTTACGTGATCCAGAGCGCGCCAGAACCTTACCCGCAGCAAAACCCAGCTTCAGGACAAAATCAGGGGTAATCGGTGCTTCACCGACCTTGCCACGAATACCATCTGTACCGAAATATTTACGATTACTCATGCTTTATCCTTTTGCTCTCCGTGTCGCTTCAACAATACGCATCGCTTCGACAGTCTCTTTCACATCATGCACGCGAATAATTTGTGCGCCCTGCATAGCGGCAATCACCGCACAGCTCAGGCTGCCGGTCAAACGCTGCGTCGGACCGACATTTAACAGCTGGCCAATCATCGATTTGCGCGACATTCCGACCAATAGCGGTAAGCCAAAATGGTGGAAATGGCTGAGTTCAGCCAGCAGTTGATAATTGTGGTTGAGATTCTTACCGAAACCGAAGCCAGGGTCGAGCAACAGATTCTCTTTTTTAATGCCTGCCGCTTCGCAACGTGCAATCTGTGCCTGGAAGAAAGCGTCCACTTCACCCACGATATTCTGATATTCAGGTGCTTGCTGCATAGTGCGCGGTTCGCCCTGCATGTGCATCAGGCATACCGGCAGACCGGTCTCCGCTGCTGCTGCCAATGCACCCGGTTCTGACAGTGAACGAATATCATTAATGATGTGAGCACCCACTCGCGCCGATTCACGGATCACCTCTGGCTTTGAAGTATCAACCGAAATCCATACTTCAAAACGCTGGGCGATGGCTTCAACCACCGGAATCACGCGTGCTAGCTCTTCGTCCACGCTGACTTCATCGGCTCCTGGTCGCGTAGATTCCCCGCCGACATCGATGATGGTTGCGCCCGCATTCACCATCTCATTGGTATGGGTCAGCGCATCCACCAATGTGTTGTGTGTTCCGCCATCAGAGAAGGAGTCCGGCGTGACATTCAAAATACCCATCACATGGGGAAACGACAGATCGAGATGGGAATCACGGGCGAACAACTTCATGGCGGGAATCTCCTTGGGAATCACGGTATCACTGAATGTAAAAAACCCCGGACCGGCCGGGGTTTTTGCTGAGGTTTGTAGCCTCTTATTTGTCGAGCTGTTCTGACATGGTGTTGCCAGGATTTGGCGTACGCGGTTCATCAACCGGACGTGGCGCCTTTGGCGTCCCATTGTTGTCCGATGAACTGCTGCTGCCTGAATCATCCCAACCTGCTGGTGGGCGAACTTCACGGCGAGCCATCAAGTCATCAATCTGTGGCGCATCAATGGTTTCATACTTCATCAGCGCGTCTTTCATCGCGTGAAGGATGTCCATATTCTCACCCAGCAGAACACGAGCACGCTGGTAGTTGCTGTCGATCAGGTGTTTAACTTCCTGGTCGATGATGCGTGCTGTTTCATCTGACATGTGTTTCGCCTTAGCCACAGAGCGGCCGAGGAACACTTCGCCTTCTTCTTCAGCATACAGCAACGGACCTAACTTCTCGTTGAAGCCCCACTGCGTCACCATGTTGCGCGCCAGGTTAGTGGCGACTTTAATGTCGTTAGATGCACCGGTAGAAACGTGTTCTGCGCCGTAGATGATCTCTTCCGCCAGACGACCGCCATACAGCGTTGAGATCTGGCTTTCAAGTTTCTGGCGGCTGGCGCTAATCGCGTCACCTTCTGGCAAGAAGAAGGTCACACCCAGCGCACGTCCACGCGGGATAATTGTCACTTTATGCACCGGATCGTGTTCCGGTACCAGACGACCAATAATCGCATGGCCCGCTTCGTGGTAAGCGGTGGATTCTTTCTGCGCTTCCGTCATCACCATGGAGCGACGTTCTGCACCCATCATGATTTTGTCTTTCGCTTTCTCGAACTCAACCATCGAGACCACACGCTTGTTGCCACGTGCAGCAAACAGTGCCGCTTCGTTGACAAGGTTAGCGAGGTCAGCACCCGAGAAGCCCGGCGTACCACGTGCGATGATCGCTGCATCGATGTCAGTGGCCAGCGGCACACGACGCATATGCACTTTCAGAATCTGTTCACGACCGCGAACATCTGGCAGACCGACCACAACCTGGCGGTCAAAACGACCTGGGCGCAGCAGCGCGGGGTCAAGTACGTCTGGACGGTTAGTGGCGGCGATAACGATGATGCCTTCATTACCTTCGAAGCCATCCATCTCAACCAGCATCTGGTTCAGCGTCTGCTCACGTTCATCATGACCACCACCTAAACCGGCGCCACGTTGACGGCCTACGGCATCGATTTCATCGATAAAGATGATGCACGGCGCGGCTTTCTTCGCCTGCTCGAACATGTCACGCACACGAGATGCACCGACACCCACGAACATTTCAACAAAGTCAGAACCAGAGATAGTGAAGAACGGTACTTTTGCTTCGCCAGCAATCGCTTTAGCCAGCAAGGTTTTACCGGTACCCGGAGGACCGACCATGAGGACGCCTTTCGGGATCTTACCACCCAGTTTCTGGAAGCGGCTTGGCTCGCGCAGATATTCAACCAGTTCACCCACTTCTTCTTTCGCTTCATCGCAACCTGCGACATCAGCAAACGTGGTCTTGATCTGGTCTTCGGTCAGCATGCGGGCTTTACTCTTGCCAAAGGACATCGCGCCTTTGCCACCGCCGCCCTGCATCTGACGCATAAAGAAGATCCAAACGCCAATCAACAGCAGCATTGGGAACCAGGAGATGAAGATGGAAGCCAGCAGGCTTGGCTCTTCTGGTGGTTCGCCAATCACTTTGACGTTTTTGGTCAAGAGGTTATCAAGCAACTTTGGATCGTTGACAGGAATGTAAGTCGTATATTTATTACTGTCTTTTTTGACAACGTTAATCTCACGCCCGTTAATACGTGCCTCGCGGACCTGATCCTGGTTCACTTCCGACAGGAAGGTTGAATAATCAACCCTACGGCCATTCGACTCGCTGGGCCCAAAGCTCTGGAAGACAGACATCAGCACGACCGCGATGACTAACCAGAGAATCAGGTTTTTCGCCATGTCACTCAAGGGATTAACCTCATATTACAACGGTGTTAACAGACAGCGTAGGGTACTATATATCCTTCAGACCTGGAATCGCGGCGCTGATGATTTTACTGCTTTTCACTGAAACTCAGAATTACACATCAGAGTAAACGCAGTTCGCCTTGCTTTGATTCCGGTACCGAGAGCTATAGTTTGCGCCCTGTCGCCACAATGTACACTTCACGCGAACGTAAACGAGAAGCGTCTGGCTTACGAATTTTCACTTTCGTAAATAGGGAGCGAATTTCCCGCAGGTATTCCTCGAAGCCATCTCCCTGAAACACTTTCACTACAAAACTGCCGCCAGGTGCCAGGATATCCCGACACATTTCCAGCGCCAACTCTACCAAATACATTGATCGTGGAATATCAACCGCAGGTGTACCGCTCATGTTCGGCGCCATGTCAGACATAACAACTTGCACCTTTTGGTCACCTACTCGCTCCAGCAATGCGTTCAGCACTGCCTCTTCACGAAAGTCGCCCTGTAAAAAATCGACACCGACAATCGGGTCCATAGGAAGCAAGTCACAGGCAATAATACGACCATTCGATCCAATCTGTTGTACCGCATATTGCGACCAACCACCGGGCGCAGCACCCAGATCTACCACTGTCATGCCGGGTTTGAAAAGCTTGTCACCCTGCTGAATTTCGTCCAGTTTAAACCAGGCGCGCGAACGCAACCCCTTTTTCTGTGCCTGCAACACATATTTATCGCTAAAGTGTTCCTGTAGCCAGCGACTGGAACTGGCCGAACGCTTTTTACCCGTCATAATTTTTCCAATTAAATCTTCATCGTAGCGATAAATCAGTACGCAATGAGTCGCGTTGATTTGGCGATATACCCGAGATGGCGGTAGAATGAACCGTTTTCAATCCCTGAGTAAGTAAAAAATACGATGAATCTGAGTACCAAACAAAAACAGCACCTGAAAGGCCTTGCCCATCCACTGAAGCCCGTTGTTATGCTGGGCGGTAATGGCTTGACCGAAGGCGTGCTCGCCGAAATCGAACTGGCGCTCGAGCATCACGAATTGATCAAGGTGAAAATTGCCTCTGAAGATCGTGAAACCAAGCAGCTGATCGTTGACGCTATCGTACGTGAAACAAAAGCTTGTAACGTACAGGTCATCGGCAACACGCTGGTGCTGTATCGCCCTGCAAAAGAGCGCAAAATTACTCTGCCACGTTAATTAAGCCCTAAAGGCTGCCATGACGGGCAGAGAAAGTGCCATGCTCCTGCATGGGATAAAAGGCCGCTATGCGGCCTTTTTCCTTTCTTTACAATATGCGGCTACACATTTCAAAGCGTAGCAATATCTTAAAGGTATTCCACCTTTAACACTTCATATTCCACATCGCCGCCCGGTGTCTTCACAATCGCAACGTCGTCTGCTTCTTTTCCAATCAAACCACGCGCCATCGGCGAGTTCACTGAAATCAGGTTTTGTTTGAAGTCAGCTTCATCATCACCCACGATGCGATAAGTGAATTCTTCGTCCGTATCCACATTCAAAATGGTCACGGTAGCACCAAAAATCACGCGGCCGGTTTTGGGCATCGTCGTGATATCAATCACCTGAGCGTTGGAGAGTTTGGCTTCAATCTCCTGAATACGGCCTTCGCAAAAACCCTGTTCTTCACGGGCAGCGTGGTATTCGGCATTTTCTTTTAGATCGCCATGCTCACGGGCTTCGGCAATAGAGGCGATGATGCGCGGACGCTTCACGGTTTTCAGTTCGTTCAGCTCTTCACGCAGGCTCTCAGCGCCTTTCAACGTCATCGGAATCTGATTCATTTTGGCTCCTCGTCATCTATCCTGGTTAACGGCGTCATCCTGACCGGTGACAGCAGAAAACAGCTTCTGCGGCGCGTTACCTCTTTTCACAAGCAAAAGAAGCCTGACCCGGAAAGCTTTCCGGGTCAGGTTCGGTTTTGCATTTTGATACGTATTTTACCCCAGAGTTCCCTGTGGGTCATCGTTTACTTTGCACCGCCTCGGGACGTAGTATTGACGCCTTCACCCGTCAGTTACCGCGAGATTATGCGATTTTCACGACTTGTTACCGGATTAACCTGTGCGTTTATGCTGCAGGCACAAGCAGCCCCCGTTGAAGAATACATGCAGTATTTGCCAGACGGCGCAAACCTGGCGCTGATGGTACAAAAAGTGGGCGCATCAACCCCGATAATCGACTATCACGGCAAACAGATGGCATTGCCGGCCAGTACCATGAAGGTGATTACCGCGCTGGCGGCCCTGCTGGAACTCGGTCCGGACTTCCGTTTTCAAACCACGATGGAAACCAAGGGTGCAGTCAGCGATGGCACGCTCAATGGCGACTTAGTGGCGCGCTTTGGTGGCGATCCGACGCTGAGCCGTCAGGATCTGCGCAACATGGTGGCGGCCCTGAAAAAGCAGGGCATTACGCATATCAAAGGCAATCTGGTGATCGACACGTCCGTGTTCGCCAGCCACGATATGGCACCCGGCTGGCCGTGGAATGACCTGACGCAGTGCTTCAGCGCCCCGCCTGGGGCGGCCATTGTCGACAAAAACTGCTTTTCAGTCTCGCTCTATAGCGCCACCACGCCGGGCGAAAACGCCTTTGTGCGCATTGCGTCCTATTATCCGGCACATATGTTCAGTCAGGTGCGTACCATTGGCCGCAACAGTGGTGATGGGCAATATTGCGAACTGGATGTAGTGCCAGGCGAACTGAACCGCTACACGCTGACCGGCTGCATGCGCCAACGCGCCGAACCCTTGCCGCTGGCGTTTGCGGTGCAGGACGGTGCCGCCTGGGCGGGCGAAATCCTCAAGGCCGAACTGCGTGCCGCGGATATCGATTACAGCGGCCATTTAGTGCGTCAGACGCAGGTTACCTCACCGGGAACCGTGCTCGCCTCGACGCAATCCGCGCCGCTGCACAATCTGCTGCACACCATGCTGAAGAAATCGGACAACATGATTGCGGATACGGTGTTCCGCACCATTGGCCATCACTATTTCAACGTACCCGGCACGTTCCGCGCCGGTTCTGATGCGGTACGCCGCATACTGCGTGAAAAAGCGGGCGTCGATCTCGGCAACAGCATTCAGGTCGATGGTTCAGGCCTGTCGCGTCACGATTTGATTGCGCCAGATACCATGATGCAGGTACTGCAATACATCGCGAAAAATGACTCAACGTTAAATTACATCTCTATGCTGCCGCTGGCAGGATACGATGGCACGTTGCAATATCGTGGTGGCCTGCATGAAGCCGGATTAGATGGCAAAGTGTCAGCAAAAACCGGTTCGCTGCAGGGCGTTTATAATCTGGCTGGATTTATTACCACTTCCAGCGGTGCACGTGTCGCCTTTGTGCAGTATCTTTCTGGTTATGCGGTGCCGCCTGAAGATCAGAAAACGCGGCGCATTCCTCTGGTACGCTTTGAAAGCCGCCTCTACTCGGATATCAACAAAAACAACTAATGAAATTGCTGATCGTTGAAGATGACGCGCTGTTGCAATCGGGCCTGGCTCAGGCCCTTAGCGCACAAGGATATGCTGTTGACTGCGCGAGTACTGCTGCAGAGAGTAATGCTTTCTTACGCAGTGGGCAGTACAGCCTGATCGTTCTGGATCTCGGTTTACCGGATCGCGATGGTGCCACGTTGCTGCGTCAGTGGCGGCGCGATGGCATCAACGTACCGGTGTTGATCCTGACGGCGCGTGATGCACTGGAGGATCGCGTGGATGGCCTGGATGCCGGTGCCGACGATTATCTGGTCAAACCCTTCGCGCTGGTAGAACTGCAGGCACGCGTGCGTGCACTGATTCGTCGTTTTCAGGGCCACAGCGATAATTTGCTGCAACAAGGTGATCTCACCCTCAATCTCAGTTCGCAGCAGGTTTTGCTGGAAGAGCGTCCACTGGAAATTACCCCAAAAGAGTTCGCACTGCTGACGCGCTTGTTAATGCGCGTCGGTCAGAACGTCCATCGCGAAACGCTGCAGCAGGATCTCTACAGCTGGAATGACGATCCTGGATCCAATACGCTGGAAGTTCACATACACAATCTGCGCCGTAAGCTCGGAAAAGATCGTATCAAAACCGTGCGTGGCGTGGGCTACCGCCTGGAAGTGCGCGAATGAATAGTATGCGTCAGCGGTTACTGATTATGCTGGCGCTGATTCTCCTCACCTGCCAGGTGATGAGCGCCATCTGGTTATGGCATGAGAGTCGCGAACAGATCAGTTTCCTGGTCAACGAAACGCTGTCTGCTCAGGCGCGTAACGACCGCGTCGAGAATGAGATCCGTGAAGCCATCGCTTCACTGCTGTTGCCTTCACTGGTGATGATCGCTCTGACGCTGCTGCTGTCATTCTGGGCGATTAACTGGATCATTCGTCCATTACGATCCCTGCAGGATAGCCTCGCCCATCGCTCCGCCGATAATCTCACCCCGCTGCCGGTTTATTCAGAAATGGATGAAATCGTAGCCGTGACCACCTCCATTAATCAGCTATTTTCGCGGCTCGACCACACGCTACAACAGGAACGCCTCTTCACCGCCGATGCCGCGCATGAATTGCGTACCCCTTTGGCCGGTTTACGTCTGCACCTTGAGCTGCTGCACCAGCAGAACGTGCCGCAGAGTGAGATGCTGATTGAACGTATCGACCAGTTGATGCACACCGTGGAGCAACTACTGATGCTGTCGCGAGCCGGCCAGGCGCTGGCAGGCGGTCACTATCAGCAGTTGCTGTGGCAAAAAAACATCATGCAGCCGCTGCAGCCGGAAATGGCCGAACTTTATGCACAGCGACAGCAAACACTGCAGTGGCCGAACGGCAAAGATATTCCGCAACAGGGTGAAGCCGTGTTGCTGCGCCTGATGCTGCGTAATCTGCTGGAAAACGCCTCACGCTACAGCCCGGAAGGCAGTGAAGTGAAGGTGAAAATGCAGCAGGACAAGCAGCAGGTGATTATCGAGGTGTGGGATCAGGGGCCGGGCATTGAGGCCGATGCGGCAGAAGAACTGACGCAAGCCTTCCGCCGTCGCGATCAGCGCTACGGTGGCAGCGGATTAGGTCTGAACATTGTGCTGCGCATTGTGCAGATGCACCGTGGCAGGCTGGAGCTGGTCAACCGTAAAGATAGCAGCGGGCTGATTGCCCGCTGCTATTTACCGCATCAACTGCTTTAGAAGTGAGTGTTGAGGCTCATGTAGTAAGTACGGCCTGATTCGTTATAAGTATTGGCACCCGCACCGTACAGGTAGGCACCTGTTGTGGCGTTACCGGTGGTTTGCGCATTACCTTCGCGGAAGTGACGCTTATCAAACAGGTTGTCGATACCCAGGGTGACGCTGGCGTACTTATTCACATCATAAGTCCCGCTCAGGCCAATGATAGAGTAAGGACTCACTCTTTCGGCCGCGCTTCCCGTCACCGGTTGACCTTTGTAGTCATACTTTTTCGGTGTTTGCGTGCCGTACCAGGTCAGGGTGGTTTGCAGCGACAGATCCTGCGTTGCCTGCCAGCTCAGCGTCGAGTTCAGAGTGTATTCCGGGATGATCGACAGACGATCGCCGGTTTCCTTGTTCTTACTCTGCAGCATGTAGGTGAAGTTGTTGTTCCAGCTCACGCTATCCGAGAACGGCACATTCACCGTACCTTCCAGCCCTTCCACCACCGCTTTCGGTACGTTTTCCCACTTGTAGATATCCGTGGTGCCGTTTGAGGCTTTACCGACGGCTGCGTAACCCGCTTCAATCTTGTTGCGGTAATCGTTACGGAACCAGGTCAGACCCGCCTGATAGCCTTCGTGTTTCCACTCCAGTCCAATCTCTTTATTGAAACTGTTCTCGGCTTTCAGGTCGGGATTACCCTGCAGATAACAGGCGCCGGTGCTGGCAGCACAGCCCTGACCGTTGCTGTACAGCAGATAGTTAGGGTTGGTCTGATACAGGCTTGGCGCTTTATAAGCCAGGCCCGCCCCCATCTTCAGTGTGAAGTCATCACCCAAACCTTGCGACAGGTTCAGAGACGGGCTCCAGTTGTTACCCACAATCGAGTGATGATCGAAACGCAGACTCGGCGTCAGCATGGTGCTGTCGGTCAGCTCCATATTGTCTTCAGCGAACAGCGAGAAAATTTCTGCCTGTGAATACGGGCTACGACCGGTATTCGACACGCCAGGTACAGAACCGTAGTTAGCCGCCTGAGTGGTTGAAGAGGGATCCTTCATGCTCTGCTGGTTCCATTCGGCGCCCAGCGTTGCCGTCTGATTAATCAGCCACTCAAACGGAATGCTCACTTCGCTGTGCAGTAAAATATCGTCTAACTGAATGGTGTTGAAACCATCGTTAGAGAAGATACCTTCTGTACCGCCCGCCAGACCTTCATTGATACGAGTATTACGGGTTTTCTCGTAGCGCGCATAGGTATTGGTGCTGACACCGTTATCCCAGGCACCGGTCCATTTCAACGAGATATTCTGGCGATACAGGCGGTTAGTTTCATCGCCATAGAGGCTTTTTACCAGCGCACTGGTGTTGGTGTTCTGCGTATCGCCTGCGTAAAGATTGCCTTGACGGCTGTAGCCCGCTTGCAACTCCAGGGTTTGCATCGGAGCAAACGCCCAGCTCAGTAACGCATTGATATCTTTATTGACCGAGCCTTCACGACCAGAAGGATAACTGCCCGCATACGTACCGGTACGCGCTGCCGCATGGCCTTCGTTGATGTCATAAGCATCGGCCTGGGTTTTCGCTAAGCCACCGTACAAGCGGAAGTTGAAGTCATCACCCAGCGGCCCTTCGAGGCTAAAGTTAGTGCGTTTGGTCGCGCCTTCCGATTTGTGTTCCGGCGCATTGAAGTAGGTATTCCACGAACCGTGCCACTGCTGATCGGTATATTTCCTGGTGATAATGTTAACCACACCGCCTGCTGCGCCGTTACCGTAACGCACCGCGGCCGGGCCACGAATCACATCAATGCGTTCGATCATTTCTGGCGGCACCCAGTTGGTATCACCGCGCGTATCACGCTCACCACGCCAGCCCAGACGTACGGAGTTGCGGCTGGTGATCGGCATACCATCCACCATAATCAGGGTGTTTTCCGGGCCCATGCCGCGAATATCGATCTGGCGATTGTTACCGCGCTGGCCACTGGTGGAGTTACCGGTCAGGTTAACGCCCGGCATGGTGCGAATAATTTCAGAGACATCACGTGCAGGCGGATGCTTTTTAATTTCATCTGCAGTGATGGTGGAAACGCCGGGGGCCTGCAGGTTTTGCTGCTGGGCGGTCACCATCAACGTGCCGCCGTTCATCGATTCGGCGTCGGTAGTGGATTGGCTGCTGGTCGTCTTGCTGGAAGTGTCTGCTGCCCAGGCGCTGCCTGAGAGCAGTGAGGCGCTCAGCCCCAGTTCAATCAAAATAGCTAATGATAATCGTGAGTAACGCGTCATTGTTTTTCATTCCTGGATGGCCAGTAAAATGCCGTTGGATTCTTAACTGGCGAGCCGGTGAGAATATCCCTGTCCTTATCGCGCCCAGTTCCAGACCTGGCAGTGCCATCCGTTGCGTAACCTTCCAGGAAGGAAAGAGTCAGGCGGAACGAGCGTGCTCTTTTGAGCGGAAACACCCTATTGCAAATGCAAATAGTTATCAATAGTATTAATTATTAATCTTATGTAAATCTTTCCCTACACAGTGACTGGCAGCCCCTATGACCTGGCGAAATGATGTAACCGGTAGCGAAGCCTGGTGGCAGGAGCAACAAACTCAGGGTATTCCACGAATTGACCCTCAGCAGGATGGCACCTGCCTGGTGACCTTCTTCTGGCGCGATCCCCAAGGCAGCGAAAAAACGTCAGCGATTCAGCGTGTATGGATCAACATCACTGGCGTGACCGATCACCACCAGAAACGTCCACCGCAGTCATTGGTGCGCGTAACGGGTACCGATGTGTGGTACTGGCAAACTGCGCTGCCATCAAACTGGCGCGGCAGCTACTGCCTGATGCCCGATGAGCAGGCAACCGACTTTAGCGGTGAAGCGGACATGTATGCCTTGCGAAACTGGTGGCGTGACAAATTCCCCACGGCGAAGGCCGATCCCCTGAATACACTGCGCGGCTGGGCCGGTGGGCGTGGCATGGGCGTTTCGCCGCTGCATCTCCCGCAGGCCCCTGACCAGCAAATCTGGCAAGCCGTGGATGATGGCAGCGCATCGGCTGTTTCTTTGCAACAATATCAGTGGGATAGCGCGTTACTAAGTAACAGTCGCAAAGTGTGGATTTATGCCACCGGCGAATCCGATAACGCGCAACGTCCACTGGCCATTCTGCTGGATGGGCAGTTCTGGGCGAATCAAATGCCGATTGCCGGGCCATTGCAGCAACTTACTGACGCAGGGAAACTCCCACCTGCCGTTTATCTGTTTATTGACATCATCGATCGTGAACACCGTAGTCGTGAACTGCCCTGTAATCCGCAGTTCTGGCAAGCCGTGCAGCAGGAGTTACTGCCGCAGGTGGCGCAATGGGCACCCTATCGCCAACAGGCAGATAGCACGCTGGTGGCTGGACAAAGTTTCGGCGGGCTGGCATCGGTGTTTGCCGCGCTGCATTTCCCGGAGACGTTTGGCAATGCGCTGAGCCTCTCTGGATCATTCTGGTGGCCCGAACGTGGCAACCCATACGGCTGGCTGTTGCAGGCGCTGGATAGCGGACTGGCTCCGAAACAGCCGCTGCGTTTCTGGCTGGAGGCGGGTAAACGTGAAGGCCTGATTCTGCAAGCCAATCAACAATTAGAACAAAAACTTACCGCTGCCGGCTATCAGGTGAATTACCTTCCGGTGGAGGGCGGCCATGACGCGCTATGCTGGCGCGGTGGTCTGCTCGACGGTCTGCAAGCCCTGTGGCGCAATCCGACTTAACTTCATTACGCAGGACGCAAACCGGAGCACAGATGTCTGAATCTCTGATGAACAAAACCATGACCGACCAACACACCTTGCCCTTAGTGGCAGCCCAGCCCGGCATCTGGATTGCCGACCAGCTGACCCAGCACCACAATGCATATGCGGTAGCGCACTTTGTCGAATTGTCCGGCGCCATCGACACAGACCTGCTGGCGCAGGCTATCGTGGCTGGCATGCAGGAAGCCGATACGCTGAATATGGCGTTTGCCGAAGTCGAGGGCGAAGCACTGCAGTGGCTGCAACCGCAGACGTTCAGTGCGCCAAACATCATTGATTTGCGCGCTGAACCCGATGCGGCCACCAAAGCCCGCGCGTTAATGCGTGAAGACATGAACGGTGATTTACGCGTACTGAGCGGTGCACCTTTATGGCATCACACGCTGTATCGCATTGGCGATCAGCACTGGTTCTGGTATCAGCGTTATCACCATTTAGTGGTGGATGGTTTCAGCTTTACCGCCATCACTCGCCGTATTGCTAACCTTTACACTGCCGCCGTACAGCAGCAAGAGGCCGAGCCAACCCCGTTCATCCCGTTTAGCGAAGTCGTCGAAGAGTACCAGCGTTATCAGGAATCCTCTTCATTCACGCGCGATGGTGATTTCTGGCGCGAGAAAGGCGCAGTGCTGCCCTCACCGGCTTCGCTGTCACCGCTGCCACTGGCTGGACAAAGCGCGACCACCGATCTGCTGCGCCACAGCGTGACGCTTGACCGCAGCACCTTCCAGACCCTGGTGAATCAGCATCCACAATCCAGCGCTGCTGACCTGGCCTTTGCGCTGGTGGCGCTGTGGCTGGCGCGACTCAGCGGACAAAATGATTTCGCCGCTGGATTCATCTTTATGCGCCGCATCGGATCCGCCGCGCTGTGTGCCACCGGTCCGGTGATCAACGTGCTGCCGATGGCCGTGCATTACGATCCCACCCAGCCGCTGAGTGCGCTGGCTGCCCAGCTGGCAGGTGAAGTGAAGAAAATGCGTCGCCACCAGCGTTATGACGCGGAACAGGTACAGCGCGATCTCGGACGTTTGGGCGATGGTGACCCGCTGTACGGTCCGGTGATCAACCTGAAGATGTTTGACTATAAACTCGATTTTGCTGGCGTTGAAGGCATAACCCATCAGCTGGCATCAGGCCCGGTGCGCGATCTGGAAATCGCTATCTACATTAGCGAACAGGGTGAACTAACGCTGGAGTTGCTGGCGAATGCGGAGCGCTATAGCGAATCGACGCTGATTCGCCACGCCAGCCGTTTTGCTTTGCTGCTGGATCAGCTGGCGGAGCAACCACAGCGTGCGTTGGGTGAACTGGATCTGCTAACCACAGAAGAGCACGTACAAATTGCCGGTATCAACCAGACCGCGCACCCTGTTCCGGCAGAAACGCTGGCCTCACTGTTGGCGCAACAGGCCGCGCGTACGCCTGATGCCCCGGCGCTGGCTGATGCGACGCACCAGTTAAGCTACCGTGAGATGCAGCAGCAGTTGTATGCTCTGGCAGCGGATCTCAGTGCAGCGGGCGTCCAGCGCGGCGATATCGTCGCAGTGGCATTGCCGCGTTCAGTGCAGCTCTCACTGGCACTGCAGGCGATTGTGTCGCTCGGCGCGGCCTATCTGCCGCTCGATACCGGCTACCCCGACGAACGTTTGCAGCTAATGCTGGAAGATGCCGCCCCCAAAACGCTGATCACCTCAGTGGAATTGAGCGCCCGCTTTAGCGCTATCGATTCTGTTAAGCAGCTGCACTTTGATGCGCTCTATACCGCGCCAGACGCGCCACCACCCGCCAGCGAGCCGACACCACAGGATGGCGCTTACATCATCTACACCTCAGGATCTACCGGGCGTCCGAAAGGCGTATTGGTCAGCCATGAAGCGATCGTCAACCGCCTATTGTGGATGCAGGATCGCTATCCGCTGCAAGCTGACGACGTGGTATTGCAGAAAACCCCAAGCAGTTTCGATGTATCCGTATGGGAATTCTTCTGGCCGCTGCTGGTAGGCGCGCAACTGGTGATGGCACCGCCGGAAGCGCACCGCGATCCTGAAGCTCTTCAGCAGTTGTTTGCGCGTTACAAAGTGACTACCACGCACTTTGTCCCTTCGATGCTGGCCGCCTTTGTCGCGGCGCTGGACAGTGCGCCAGCGATTGCCTGCTGTGGCAGCTTACGTAACGTCTTCTGTAGCGGTGAAGCGCTGCCGACCGATCTGTCGCGTGAATGGGAAAAACTGACGCAGGTGCCGCTGCACAATCTTTACGGCCCGACCGAAGCGGCGGTAGATGTCAGCTGGTATCCGGCGTTTGGCGAAGCTTTAGCAGCCGTTGAAGGGGTCAGCGTGCCGATTGGTTTCCCGGTATGGAATACCGGACTTCGTATTCTTGATGCGCGTATGCAGCCGGTGCCGCCTGGTGTGGCGGGCGATCTTTACTTAACCGGCGTACAACTGGCACATGGCTATCTTGGCCGCCCGGACCTGACCGCCAGCCGATTTATCGCCGATCCATTTGCCGCTGGCGAACGCATGTACCTGACCGGTGACGTGGCGCGCTGGCTGGATAACGGCGCGGTGGAATACCTCGGACGCAGCGACGATCAGCTGAAGATCCGTGGCCAGCGTATCGAGCTCAACGAAATCGATCATGTGATGAGCGCACAGCCCGGTATTGAGCAAGCGGTGACGCACGCGGTGGTACTCGGCGGTGCCGCTGCACAAGGCGGTGACGCGCGTCAGCTGGTCGGTTACGTCGTCGCAGAGCACGTTGTCGATGGCGACGCGCTGCGTGATGCACTGGCGCAACGGCTGCCTGCACATATGGTGCCGGTGGCAATTGTACAGCTCGATGCCTTCCCGCTGAGCAGCAACGGTAAATTGGATCGCAAAGCTTTACCGCTGCCAAAAAATGCAGCTGACAGCGTGGGCCGTGAACCGCATCCCGGTCTGGAAACCCAATTGGCGCAGGCTTTCTGCCAGTTGCTGGCGCGTGACACCATCAGCGCCCAGGATGATTTCTTCGCCCTCGGTGGACACTCACTGCTGGCAATGCGCTTAGCTGCCCAACTGCGCCGCGAACTGCAACAGCCGGTTTCGGTGGGGCAGATTATGGTGGCTTCAACGGTGGAAAAACTCGCCCGGTTGCTGAGCGATACTCAATCGCATCAGCAGGCAGGTTTTGAAGCCGTTCTGCCGCTGCGTCAGGGCAACGGTCCGACACTGTTCTGCTTCCATCCGGCGTCGGGTTTTGCCTGGCAGTTCAGTATTCTGCAGCGCTATCTCGATCAGCGCTGGTCGCTGGTGGGGATTCAGTCGCCGGATACCCAGAGCCCGCTGAACCAAAGCGCACATCTCGATGAGGTGTGTGATGCGCATCTGCAAACCTTACGTAACGTGCAGCCGCACGGGCCGTACTTCTTCCTCGGTTATTCGTTGGGCGGCACGCTGGCGCAAGGTATTGCGGCACGACTGGAAGCGGCAGGTGAAGAGGTAGCCTTCCTCGGCCTGCTCGATACCTGGCCGCCGGAAACGCAGAACTGGGATGAAAAGCGTGGCGAGAATGTGCTGGATCCGGCGGTGCTGGAAGAGGTGAATCGCGAGCGCGAGCAGTTTATCGCTGCCCAGCGCCATCAGGCGGGCGAAGAGATGCGCGCGATGTTCGATACCATCGAAGCCAACTACGCCAGTTCGGTGCGTCTGTTGGCCACCGCGCGCAGTGCGCGTTTCAACGGTCGCGCCACACTGTTCCTCGCCGAGCAGACGCAGCAGCCTGGTCAGGATGCGCGTCGCGCCTGGGCACCGTATGTCGGTGAGTTAGAGGTTTGGCCGATGGATTGTGCACACGTGGAGATTATTTCCCCGCAGATGTTTGAGCAGATTGGCCCGCTGTTGCAGCGGATATTAGGCTAACGTCAGCCGATTTCCGGGAGGTCGAGGGGCCTCCCGGCGATAACTGATCTGCCTTGTACAGGGGCTGGGATGAAGCCTCACTGCGATCAACCTGCCGGCCCTGTGCAGGGCGCTGCGTTAAGACCTCCCGACACGATGCTCCACTGTGGTGTGCCGGTCACAGCATTTAGATTCCCGCGATAACATGCTTTGTGCAGCCAGACCGCTTACTTTCCTCTTCCCAGCGGCACGATCATTGGCGTGTGCGCCACCGGATCTTCCACAATCACGCAGCGTAAACCGTAAACCTGTTCAATCAACGCGGGTGTTACGATCTCTGCGGGCTTGCCTTCGGCCAAAATCTTGCCGTGACGCATGGCGATCAAATGGGTGGCATAACGGCAGGCGTGATTAAGATCGTGCAACACCACCACCAGCGTGCGGCCATGCTGCTGATTCAACTCCTGCATCAGTTCCAGCAGTTCAATCTGATGGGTGATATCCAGCCAGGTGGTCGGCTCATCCAGCAACAGCAGCGGGGTTTGCTGCGCCAGCACCATGGCAATCCATACGCGCTGACGCTGCCCGCCGGACAAGGTATCCACTGGCTGTTGCGCCAAATCCGCCACGCCGGTTGCCCGCATCGCGCTTTGCACCGCCTCTTCATCTTCACTGCGCCAGCGGCCAAACAGCGCTTGATGCGGGTAACGCCCACGTGCCACCAGTTCGGTAACGCTGATGCCCGCCGGTGCGTTGGAACTCTGCGGCAGCAGCCCAAGTCGACGCGCCACCTCTTTGGTCGGATAACGCGCTATCGCCTCACCATCCAGATACACCTCGCCTTTCAGCGGAGTATTAAGGCGGCTCAGGGTGCGCAGCAAAGTGGATTTACCGCAGGCGTTGGGGCCGATAATCACTGTCAGCTCACCTTCCGGGATCGCCACCGACAGGTTTTCTGCCACCACTTTTTTGTCGTAGCCGAGCGTCAGGCCTTCGCCATACAGCCGTGAAGGGATATCGATCATTGGCGTCGCGCCTCCCGCACCAGTAACGCAATCAGATAAAGTCCACCGAGGCTGACGGTAATCACGCCAACCGGTAATTGATAAGGCAAGAACAAATGCTGCGCAGCAAAATCAGCCGCAATCAGCAACAGTGCGCCACACAGCGCCGCCAGCAGCAGCGCGCCTTTCTCGCCGCCGCCGAGTCGACGCGCGATTTGTGGTGCCAGCAGCGCAACAAAGGAGATCGGCCCCACCAGCGCAGTGGACGCCGCCGTCAACACTACGCCAATCAGCATCAGCAGCAGCCGACTGCGCTCCACCGGCACGCCGAGCGCACTGGCGGTATCATCGCCCATCTCCAGCAAACGCATCCGTCGTGTTAGCAGCGCCATCAGCAGCAGCGACAGCAGCAACACGCCAATCACCGGCGGCGTTTTCGCCCAGGTGATGCCGTTAAGTGAACCGGCACTCCACAATCCGGCACTGAGCGCGGACTCTAGCGAAGCACTGATAATCAGCCAGGCATTCAGTGCCATCAGCAACGCGCGCACGCTGATACCAACAATAATCAGGCGGAAGGTTTCTACCCCGTTGCGCCAGGCAAACAGATACACCAATGCCGCCGTACCGATACCACCAACCAACGCTGCACCGGTCATGGCGGCGATGCCCTGATTGAACAGCACCAGTGCCACCAGCACGCCGCTGTAGGCACCGGTGTTGAAACCGAGAATATCCGGGCTGCCGAGCGGGTTGCGCAGCAGTGACTGGAAAATCGCGCCGCTGACGCCCAGTGCCGCACCAATCAGCAGCGCCATTAGCACACGCGGCAGTCGCCACTCTAAAACGATCAGCTTGACGTTGCTGGCACCGTGTCCCGCCAGCACCTGCCAAAACTGCTCAGCCCCAATCGGCAATGCGCCTCGCGTCATCGCCAGATACGCCAGCAGTGCGCATCCGAGCAACAACCACGTGGTATGTAATCCAACCCGACGCGTCATAACGCACCTCGCCCGAGTTTACGGCGCACCAGCACAATCAGTACCGGAGCCCCCAACATCGCCGTGACGATGGAGACGCGCAGTTCGCCCGCCACCAGCAGTCGTCCCAGAATATCCGCTGCCAGCAACAGAATCGGGGTAATGATCGCCGTAGCGGGCAGCATCCAGCGGTGATCGTTGCCGACCATCCAGCGTGCAAAATGCGGCGTCATCAGTCCGATAAAAGCAATCGGCCCCACTGCCGCCGTCGCCGCACCACACAACAACGCAATCGCCACTAAACCAAGCAGTTGCGTGCGCGCCACCCGCGTGCCCAGCGCGGTCGCCATATCGCCGCCCATGCTTAAACTGTTCAACGCCTGCGACAAATAGAGTGCCACTCCGCTGCCGATTAGCACGGCCGGGAACAGGGTGCGCAATACAGTGAAATTGCGAATATCCAGCGAGCCGCTGTGCCAGAAACGCAGATGATCATAAATATCGGGATTGAGCAGTGACAGACCAGACGTCAGGCCATCCAGCACTGCGCCCAGTGCTACGCCGGCTAATGTCAGGCGTACCGGATTGACTCGCCCGCCGCCAATCGCGCCCGTCATCGCCACCAGCAATGACGCCAGCAGTGCACCGGCAAACGCGAAGCCAAGCCAGTCGAGGGGAGAATCGGCGCCAAACAGCGCAATGCCGATCACCACCGCAAACCCGGCACCTGCGTTAATGCCGAGAATGCCCGGATCGGCCAGTGGATTGCGCGTCAGGCTTTGCATCAGTGCGCCCGCTAACCCGAGGGCGACACCCGCCAGCAATCCGGCCAGGGTGCGCGGCAGGCGTGCATCACGCACAATCACGCACTCAGCGTTGTTACAGCCTGAGGTAAGAGAATGATAAACATCGGAAATGGGTATCGATTTTGCCCCCAGCATCAAGCTGAGCGCGATGAGAAGCAAGAGCAGAATCCCTGAGCCTGCTAATGCACGGATCTGGCGCATCGTTCTAAACCTTCACTGTTCAACGTCGTCGCATGCGCAACGCAATTTGATAATGGTTATCGTTATTACTCGCGTTTACCTATGTTACCATGACTCGCCTCGCGGACGATGAGGAAAATTGGTGCAAAAAGGCGAACAAATGAACAAATCTTCCCACTTTATCGATCTCTCCCTGCTGAAAACCCATGCGGCATTTCGCGCAGTATTTATTGCCCGATTCATCTCGATTGTCGCATTAGGCATGCTCGCCGTGGCGGTGCCGGTGCAGATTCAGCAGATGACGCACTCCCCGCTTTTGGTGGGATTGGCCGTCACCCTCGCCGCATCCGGTATGTTTATTGGTCTGCTGACCGGCGGGGTGTTAGCCGATCGCTACGAGCGTAAGAAACTGATTTTGCTTGCCCGATCCACCTGCGGCTTGGGCTTTATCGCGCTGGCGATTAACGCTGCGCTGCCGCAGCCTTCACTGATTGCGGTGTATCTGCTGGGATTCTGGGATGGCTTCTTTGGCGCGATTGGCGTCACGGCGCTGCTGGCGGCCACACCGGCGCTGGTGGGGCGCGAAAACATTATGCAGGCCGGCGCCATCACCATGCTGACGGTGCGTTTTGGCTCCATCCTCTCGCCAGCCATTGCCGGACTGGTGATTGCGCACGGCGGCGTGGTGTGGAACTACGGCTTAACCGCGTTTGGCACACTGATTACCGTACTGACGCTGCTGAAATTACCGCAACTCCCGCCGCCACCTCAGCCGCGTGAACATCCGCTGAAGTCGCTGGCCGCCGGGGTGCAATTCCTGTTTGCCAGCCCGATTGTCGGTATGGTGGCGCTGATAGGTGCTCTGGTCACTCTGGCCAGCGCGATTCGCGTGCTCTACCCCGCTCTCGCACCACATTGGTCAGTGAGTGCTAACCAGCTTGGCATGCTTTACGCTGCCGTGCCGCTGGGTGCCGCCATCGGCGCGTTCACCAGCGGTAAATTGAAACATGCAGCCCGACCGGGACAGCTGGTGCTGGGCAGTGCGGTGGCCGGATTTATCGCGCTGGGATTATTCAGTCTGATGCCCAACCTGCCGCTGGCGCTGCTGTGTCTGGTGGCGTTTGGTTATTTCAGTGCCATCAACAGTCTGGTGCAGTACGCGATGATTCAACTGCTGACGCCTGACCATCTGCTGGGCCGCATTAACGGCTTGTGGACCGCGCAAAATGTCACCGGAGATGCGATCGGTGCGGCGATGATTGGGGCCATGGGATCGTGGTTACTGCCGCCACAGGCTGCCGCCGCGTTTGGCTTTGCGGCAGCGCTGTTGGGGATTGTGATGTGGTGTGTAATGGGCCGTTTACGTCGTTATGCGCCGCCAGCCCCTGAGCTGGCGGAGCAGGCATCATGATTTAACGAACAGTTTCTCCAGACGCGCCAGCAGATTGCTGGCGCTGTAGTAATCCAGACGGAACGAATCGACGCCAAGCGGGAATACCTGCTTATCCTTAACCGCCGCGTTTTGCGCGAGGAACGGATTGCCGATCACTGACTGTGTGGTTTTGTCATCAGCCGCAAACAGCAGGAAGGTTTTTCCCGTCAAACCGCTACCCACATTCTCACCTGACAGCTGAATGATGTCTTTACGCTGGCCCATGCTGTGGCCTTGCTGCACGCTGGCGGGTGGAACGGCGAGGGTAAAGCCAAGTTGCTCCAGCAGTTTGCCCTGCGCTGACTCCGTGGTCCACACGTTGACGGCACGCCCATCGCCGTTCCACACCATGGCAGACACGGGCTGCGGCGGTAAGGTGATGGCTTTTTTCAACGCTGCTTCACGATCGTCAAAAGCCTTCACCCGCTGTGCAGCCTGCGCTTCGTGACCGGTTGCCTGGCCCAGCAGCGTCACCACATCCTG
Organism: Candidatus Pantoea communis; assembly: GCF_011752685.1. Classification (NCBI taxonomy): domain Bacteria; kingdom Pseudomonadati; phylum Pseudomonadota; class Gammaproteobacteria; order Enterobacterales; family Erwiniaceae; genus Pantoea; species Candidatus Pantoea communis. Next base: position 34,960 of record NZ_VWXC01000028.1, on the reverse strand, counting down.
CCAGCTCTTGTCGTCGTAATTCACCACCAGCGTCGGTGCGATGGCGGAAAGCTGGCTGGCGAGTTTAATCGCAGAATCATTACCTGTGGCGCTCACCAGAATCAGGTCTGGTGCTTCTGCGGCCACCGCTTCGGCACTCGGCTCGCCAATATAGAGGCGTTTTACATAGCGCTGTTTTGCCACCTCACCCCATTGACGGAAAAAACCCTGATCGTCGGCCAGACGGCTGTTCGGAGCGGTCGCACCGGAGGCCACCACCGGTGCATCAATTGCCAGCAATGATCCAGTTAAGGTGACGCTGGTTGAAACAATACGCTGCGGAGCTTTGTTTAAGGTAATTGAACCCTTTGCCCCCTGCACCGTTCGCGGCCATCCCTGTTCAGCCTGTGCCAGCCCTGTGAAAGTCTGGAAAATAAACAACAGGGCTGTCAGGCCCAATAAACCGCATTTATTCATAAGTTTTGGTCCACCTTTTAGCGTATTGCACGGCTCGACGTCACCTTCCGATTACGCCTAATCATGCGGGAAATCCCGCGAATGGATTGACTCTTTTGTCCAATCGACGTAGGTTACAGGCCCATAATAAAAATGATAATCATTCTTAATAATCTTATCATTTATAGGTGAAAATTATGGTGGAATCATCCATGTTTGAAAATGCCTTATTAGAGGATTTTTCTGCGTTATGCCGTGGGTTCCTCTTTACCTCGCCGTGGCGAAGCCTCGCGACTCAAGGCTGCTATACCACGATAACCACCTCTGTGGCAGACGCTGCATCATTGCAGGGTGATTTTCAACTTCAGCTGCATCAACATTTTGCGGCGGCAAAACAACAAGGCATTGAGAATCCGATCCTGGTGGGTGCGATTCCGTTTGACGTGAGCCAGCCTGCGGCCCTGTTTATTCCTGAAACGTATCAAACTTTTCATCGTGCCGACCTACAGAATGCGCTGCCTGCGGCTGCCAGTGAGCTGCCGCAGGTGCGTCGTCGCGTGGCGGTGCCGGATCACGATGTCTTTACCCAAATGGTGGCCGATGCGGTGACAGCAACGCAACGTGGTGACCTCGATAAAGTGGTGCTGTCGCGCCTGATGGATATTGTCACCGAGCAGCCAGTGGATACCGCGGCGCTGATGCAACGCGTCATTGCGCAGAATCCGAATAGCTATCACTTCCATCTGCCGCTGCCACAAGGCGGTGCACTGGTGGGGGCCAGCCCGGAGCTGATGCTGCGTAAGCAGGGCCGCGATTTTAGCTCGTGCCCGCTGGCGGGCTCAGCACGTCGTGATCACCACGATAGCCAACAGGATCAGGCAGCGGGCAATACGCTGATGGACTCCAGCAAAGATCGTCATGAACACCAGCTGGTCACAGATGCGATGCGCGATACGCTGCAACCGCGCAGTCGCCTGCTGTCGGTGCCGACGGTACCGTCATTGATCACCACCGCGACCTTATGGCACCTCGCGACGCAAATCGATGGTGAGGTGCAGGATGATCGTGAGAACGCTTTGTCGCTGGCCTGCCTGCTTCATCCGACCCCCGCATTAAGCGGCTTCCCACACCAGCGTGCTCAGCAGCTGATTCAGCAGCTAGAGCCTTTTGATCGTCAGCTGTTTGGCGGCATTGTGGGATGGTGTGACAGTGAAGGAAACGGTGAATGGGTGGTGACAATTCGTTGTGGCACCGTGCACGGTGCACGCGTGCGACTGTTTGCGGGCGCAGGCATCGTTACCGATTCCCAACCTGAATCAGAATGGCGCGAAACCGGCGTGAAGCTGGATACCATGTTGCGCGCTTTTGGACTGCAATAAAGGAAAGAGCATGAGCATTCCCTATACCCGCTGGCCTGAAGATTTGGCTGCGCGCTATCGCGAAAAAGGCTATTGGCTCGATGTGCCAATGACCGATATCCTGGCGCGCCACAAAGAGAATGAGGCGATTGCGGTGATTGACGGCGATCGTCAAATCAGCTATCGCGAGCTGAATCAGCTAACCGATAACCTCGCGGCAGCCCTGCAGCGCCGTGGCCTGCAACAGGGTGATACTGCGTTAGTGCAGCTAGGCAACGTGGCGGAGTTTTACGTCACGGTCTTTGCGCTGTTTAAACTGGGCGTAGCATCCGTCTTCGCGCTGTATAGCCATCAGCGCACCGAGCTGACCGCCTATGCCGCGCAGATTGAGCCTAAACTGCTAATTGCCGATCGCAGTCACGCGCTGTTTGGCGATGACACCTTTATTGGTGCGCTTTGTGCCGCTCAACCGTCACTGCAGCAGATCATCCTGCGCAATGACGGTGATAAAGAAAACACCCTCGAAGCTTTGATGGCGGAAGCGGCGGGCGATTACCAGCCAACGCCAACTGCTGCCGATGAAGTGGCGTTTTTCCAGCTCTCCGGTGGCAGCACCGGGACACCAAAATTGATTCCGCGCACGCACAACGATTACTACTACAGTATTCGCGCCAGCGATGAGATCTGCGAAGTCACGGCTGACACGCGTTATCTGATCGCCCTGCCCGCACCGCATAACTTCGCCATGAGCTCACCGGGTTCACTCGGTGTGTTTTATGCCGGGGGCCAGGTGATTCTTGCCGCTGACCCAAGCGCCACGCTCTGCTTCCCGCTGATTGAGAAGCACCAGGTCACCGATACCGGTCTGGTGCCACCCGCAGTGAGCCTGTGGCTGCAGGCGATTCAGGAATGGGGTAGCAACAAGCAGCTGGCTTCGCTGCAGCGCATTCAGGTCGGCGGCGCGAAGCTCGGCGAAACCCTGGCGGCACGTATTCAGAGCGAAATTGGCTGCCAATTACAGCAGGTGTTTGGCATGGCCGAAGGTCTGGTGAACTACACCCGCTTTGGCGATGACGAGAAAATCGTGCTGACCACTCAGGGCCGACCGATTTCTGAAGATGACGAAGTCTGGGTGGCGGATGAACACGGTAATGCGCTGCCGCACGGCACGGTGGGTCGCCTGATGACACGCGGTCCGTACACCTTCCGTGGCTACTACAAAAGCCCGGAACACAATGCCGCCAGCTTTGATGCTAACGGCTTTTACTGCTCCGGCGATCTGATTGAGATCAACCCGCAGGGTTACATCACCGTGCAGGGCCGCGAGAAGGATCAGATCAACCGTGGCGGCGAGAAGATCGCCGCAGAAGAGATCGAGAATTTGCTGCAGCGCCATCCGGATGTGATTCATGCCGCGCTAGTGTCGATGACTGATGAACTGATGGGTGAAAAAAGCTGCGCCTTTATTGTTGCCAGCCAGCCGATCAAAGCGGTGGCGCTGCGCCGTCATCTGCGCGATCTCGGTGTCGCCGAGTTTAAATTGCCCGATCGTATTACCTGCGTAGATGCCCTGCCACTGACCCCGGTTGGCAAGGTGGATAAAAAACGTTTACGCCAACAGCTTGCTGACCAACAAGCGCAAGCCTGAACCTATTCCGGAGATTGTAATGGCTATTCCAAAACTGAATTCTTACGCGCTGCCTGCCGCCACTGAACTGCCGACCAACAAGGTGAAATGGACCGTTGAGCCACAGCGTGCTGCCCTGCTGATCCATGATATGCAGGCTTATTTCCTGAATTTCTGGGGCGAGAACAGTCCGCTGATCGATCAGGTTGTGGAGAACATTGCCCGCCTGCGCGCCTACTGCAAAGCGCAAGGTATTCCGGTGTTCTACACCGCGCAGCCCAACGAGCAGAGCGATGCCGATCGCGCACTGCTCAACGACATGTGGGGACCAGGCCTGAATAAGCATCCGGATCAACAGAAGATCGTAGATACACTGGCGCCAGATCAGGACGATCAGGTGTTAACCAAATGGCGTTACAGCGCCTTTGTCCGCTCGCCGCTGGAATCGATCCTGCAGGAGATGGGCCGCGATCAGCTGATCATTACCGGCGTTTACGCCCACATTGGCTGCCTGACCACCGCCACTGACGCCTTTATGCGTAACATCCAGCCGTTTATGGTGGCGGATGCGCTGGCCGACTTCAGCCGCGAAGAGCACATGATGGCACTGACCTATACCGCTGGTCGCAGTGGCAAAGTGGTGATGACCGCCGATCTCATGCCACTGCCGCTGAGTAAAGACGATCTGCGTGCGCTGATTCTGCCGCTGCTGGAAGACGACGATGTGCCGGAAGATGATGAAAACCTGATCGACTACGGCCTGGATTCCGTACGCGTGATGGCGCTGGCGGCGCGCTGGCGCCAGGTGCACAACGACATCGATTTCGTTAGCCTGGCAAAAAACCCGAGCATTGATGGCTGGTGGGCTCTGCTGTCACGGACACCTGCCAAATGAGTGCTTCTTTCGACTTTAGCGGAAAAATCGTCTGGGTAACCGGCGCGGGTAAAGGCATTGGTTACCATACGGCGCTGGCATTCCATCAGGCCGGCGCACAGGTGATCGGCTTCGATCTGCGTTTTGATCAACCCGACTATCCGTTTGCCACTCAGATTCTGGATGTTGCCAACGCGGCAGAGGTGAAAGCCGTTTGCCAGCGTCTGCTGGCAGATCAGCCGCGTCTGGATGTGCTGATCAACGGCGCCGGGATCCTGCGCGTCGGCAGCACTGAAGCACTCGCATTCGAAGACTGGCAGGCGTGTCTGGCGGTGAACGCCGGCGGCGCCTTCAATATGTTCCAGCAAACGCTGCCGGTATTCCGCCAGCAGCGCGCGGGGGCGATTGTTACCATCGCTTCTAACGCGGCTCACGCGCCACGTCTCGGCATGTCCGCTTATGGCGCTTCCAAAGCCGCACTGCGCAGCCTGTGCCTGACCGTTGGGCTCGAAATGGCACCGTTCGGCGTGCGCTGCAACATCGTCTCACCAGGTTCAACCGACACCGATATGCAACGTAGCCTGTGGCATACGCCGGAAGCAGAGCAGGAGATGATCAATGGCTTCCCGGATCAGTACAAGTTGGGGATCCCACTGCGTAAGATCGCGAAACCGCAAGAGATCGTGAACAACGTCCTGTTCCTGGCCTCGGATCTTGCCAGCCACGTGGTGCTGCAGGATATTGTGGTCGACGGTGGCGCAACGCTGGGATCCTGATATGGCAATCTGGAAACGATCGGTTGATCTGGCAACCTTAAATGCCCTGGGTGATAACTCGCTGGTGTCGCACGTCGGCATCGTGTTCACGGTGATTGGCGACGATTACCTTGAGGCAACTATGCCAGTGGATACCCGCACGCAGCAGCCGTTTGGCCTGCTGCACGGCGGTGCGTCAGTGGTGCTGGCGGAATCGATGGGATCGATTGCCGGTTATCTGAGTGTGGAAGAGGGAAAAAGTGTGGTGGGGATTGAAGTGAGTGCCAGCCATCATCGTGCGGTGAGCAGCGGTGAAGTGCGCGGCATCTGCCGTCCTTTGCACCTTGGCGCACGCAACCAGAGCTGGGAAATTGAGATTCGCAATGGACGCGATCAACTGTGCTGCACATCGCGATTGACGGTGGCGGTGCTGGGGTAATTTTCCGCGACGGCCCTCACCTCCTTATTCCAGGGGGAAGAATCATCGCGCCGGATTGCTGCACACGATGCCCTTTCATCGGGAGATGAAAATGGCACTCAGCAGCCATAAAAAAAGCGGCCAATTGGCCGCTTTCTCTTTGGCGATTAACGCTGGTAAATGATTTCGACGCCTTCGTCATCTTCCTCGTCCCAGTCGTCATCCCAATCGTCGTCTTCTTCCACTTCCTGAGCGGTTTCCATGGCTTCGCGGTGATAATCATCCCACATGAAGGCCACTTTCTCCGGCTCTTTCGCTTCTTCTTCCGCTTCTTTCGGGTTCTCGATGATGAAGGTCATCACGTCCCAGCAGAGATCTTTCACGCCGTCATGGCTGGCCGCAGAAATCAGGTAGTATTTGTCTTCCCAGCCCAAAGCTTCCACAACCGCTTTAGCGCGGCTTTCTGCTTCTTCACGGTCCAGCAGGTCACATTTGTTAAACACCAGCCAGCGTGGCTTCTGGAACAGCTTCTCGCTGTATTTTTCCAGCTCACCCAGGATGATGCGGGCGTTTTCGACCGGATCGGATTCATCGATTGGCGCAAGGTCGATCAGGTGCAACAGTACACGGCAACGCTCAAGGTGCTTCAGGAAGCGAATCCCCAGACCAGCACCATCCGCTGCGCCTTCAATCAGGCCAGGGATATCGGCGACGACGAAGCTCTTTTCGTTGTCCATGCGCACTACACCAAGGCTTGGCACCAAAGTAGTAAATGGATAATCCGCCACTTTTGGTTTAGCCGCAGACACGGAGCGAATAAAGGTCGATTTACCGGCATTCGGCAGACCAAGCATACCGACATCAGCCAGCAGCATCAGCTCCAGCTGCAGGTCACGCTTCTCGCCCGGCGTACCCATGGTCTTCTGACGTGGGGAACGGTTAACCGAGGATTTAAAACGCGTATTACCCAAGCCGTGCCAGCCGCCTTTCGCGACCATCAGCTTCTGCTCGTGGCGCGTCATGTCACCCAGCGTTTCGCCAGTACCCTGGTCAATCACGCGGGTACCGACAGGCACCTTGATAATGATGTCTTTGCCGCGTTTACCGGTGCAATCACGGCTCTGGCCATTTTGACCACGTTCGGCGCGGAAAGATTTCTCGAAGCGATAGTCGATCAGGGTATTCAGGTTTTCATCCGCCAGCAGGTAAACATCACCGCCGTCACCGCCGTCGCCGCCGTCCGGACCACCGCGTGGAATGTATTTTTCGCGGCGGAAGCTGACGCAACCATTACCGCCATCGCCTGCGACCGCAAGGATCGTCGCTTCATCTACAAACTTCATTTCATTTCTCCGTCACGCTATCGTTCGCGGCGACTAAAGCACAGCAAACGGGTCCGCCAGGGTCTTCTGCGCTGACCGGCGGCGGATAATACAAGACTGGCAAAGCCAGGAGTACATAAATTGTACAGCAAACTGCGCGTTTTGGTCAGAGGGAATCCCGCAACCTGCGGCAGAATGTAAAAAGCCCCGCAAAGCTGCGGGGCCTTCAATTCGTGTGTTCAGACGTTAACCGTCTGCGTCACAACAACCTTACTCAGCAACGATGCTGATGTACTTACGGTTGTTAGGACCTTTAACTTCGAATTGTACTTTACCGTCTGCGGTAGCAAACAGGGTGTGGTCACGACCACAACCTACATTGGTACCTGCGTGGAACTTGGTGCCACGCTGACGAACGATGATGCTACCTGCCAGAACAGATTCACCACCGAAACGCTTAACACCCAGACGTTTTGCATTGGAGTCGCGACCGTTACGAGTCGAGCCACCAGCCTTTTTATGTGCCATTTGTCAGATCTCCTCTTACGCGCCGATCACAGTGATTTTCACATCAGTGAACCACTGACGGTGACCAGCTTGCTTACGGTAGTGTTTACGACGACGAAACTTAACAATCTTAACTTTCTCGCCACGACCGTGAGCAACAACTTCTGCCTTGATCACACCGCCTGATACCAGTGGCGCGCCGATTTGCACGTCTTCGCCATTTGCAATCATCAGAACCTGGTCGAACTCAATGGTTTCGCCGGTTGCGATGTCCAGCTTTTCCAAGCGAACGGTCTGACCTTCGCTTACTCGGTGTTGTTTACCACCACTTTGGAAAACCGCGTACATATAAAACTCCGCTTCTGCGCATGCCTTTCTATTCATCAGGCGGCGCGATAAATATTCACAATAGGGCGCGAATTCTACGCAAATCTCCAGCAGAAGACAAGTGCACTTTGCACTCTCTTGCAGAAAAAAAGCGCAGGACGAATGCAAACGTTTCTCAGCCCGATTTTTCAAGTACAATCAGTAACAGATTACCTGAACTCACGCTGGGTAAAAGCGCTTACCATGCAAAATACGAGTCAAAGCTGAACAGACGAATGAACTTAGAACAGATTAATGAATTAACCGCGCAGGACATGGCGGCCGTCAACCAGACCATCCTCGACCAGCTGAATTCAGATGTCTCACTGATTAATCAGTTGGGTTACTACATCATCAGCGGCGGAGGCAAACGTATCCGGCCCATGATCGCGGTGCTCTCGGCACGTGCGCTCAACTATCAGGGATCGCTACATGTCACCAATGCGGCGCTGATCGAATTTATCCACACGGCGACTCTGCTGCACGATGATGTGGTGGATGAATCCGATATGCGCCGTGGCAAAGCCACTGCCAATGCCGCGTTCGGTAATGCTGCCAGTGTGCTGGTGGGGGACTTCATTTATACCCGCGCGTTTCAGATGATGACCAGTATGGGATCCTTAAAGATCCTCGCGCTGATGTCCGAAGCAGTGAACGTGATTGCGGAAGGTGAAGTGCTGCAGCTGATGAACTGCAACGATCCCGATATCACGGAAGAGAGCTACATGCGCGTCATCTACAGTAAGACCGCGCGCCTGTTTGAAGCGGCTTCTCAAGCCTCCGCGATTCTGGCTGAAGCCACGCCGGCGCAGGAAAAAGCGCTGCAGGATTATGGTCGCTATCTGGGTACCGCTTTCCAGTTAATTGATGATTTGCTGGATTACAGTGCGGATGGCGAAACCCTGGGTAAAAATACCGGTGATGACCTGAGCGAAGGCAAGCCGACACTGCCGCTGCTCCATGCCATGCACAACGGTACACCAGAGCAAGCTCAGATGATCCGCAAAGCAATCGAAGAAGGCAACGGTCGCCATCTGCTGGAACCGGTACTGGATGCCATGCAACAAACTGGCTCGCTGGAATGGACGCGCAAACGCGCTGAAGAAGAGGCGGATAAAGCCATTGCTGCTCTACAGGCCCTGCCAGAAACGCCGTGGCGTAGTGCACTCGAAGCATTGGCCCACATGTCAGTGCAGCGTGATTTCTGATTGCAATTACGGGGCGGCATAGCCCCGTTTTCTTTCCTGCCTACCCCGTATTCTCCCCTGCTTTACTTCCCAGCGCTTCACCTGACTGCCCATTACATTCCTTGCATCGCTTTTGCGAAAGAGGGCTCAGTTTAATGCGAGGCCAAAACAATTACTGGAAGCTTATGGAAATTATTTGCTATAAGGTTTTTGTTTTTTCCTAATATCTCTGTATTGGATACGCCCGTTGCGGCAGAGACAACGCAATAACATGGACAAGGAGCAGGACGTTATGAAAGCAAGGAAACAGGATTGGCATCCCGCAGATGTGATTGCAGCACTGCGTAAAAAAGGCACATCAATGGCTGAATTGTCACGCAATTCGGGGCTGAACTCGTCCACACTCTCCAACGCACTTTCCCGCCCCTGGCCCAAAGGAGAGTGGTTAATCGCTGACGCGATCGGTGTTCATCCCGCCGAGATCTGGCCAACTCGCTATTATGATCCCATTACATCGCGCTTGCTGGATCGCAAAAAACGTATTCGATCCCCCAGAGTTCGGCAGGAGATCTGAGATCCAGGACATAAAAAAACCAGCCACGTTATCGTGACTGGTTATCATCGAACGTTGAGTCAGCGTTATTCGCCGCTGACGCGCTCGATATTGGCACCCATGGCCTTCAGTTTATCTTCGATGTGCTCATAGCCACGGTCGATATGATAAATACGGTCCACAATGGTGGTGCCTTCCGCGATGCAACCGGCCAGTACCAGGCTCGCAGAGGCGCGCAGGTCGGTTGCCATCACTTGTGCACCTGACAGCGTCTCAACACCGTGGCAAATCGCAGTGTTGCTTTCGATTTCCGCGTGACCGCCCATACGAATCAGCTCAGGGATGTGCATGAAACGGTTTTCGAAGATGGTTTCGGTGATCACGCCTGTGCCTTCCGCCACCATGTTCAGCAAGGTGAACTGTGCCTGCATGTCGGTTGGGAAACCTGGGTGTGGTGCAGTACGGACGTTAACCGCCTTAGGACGCTTACCGTGCATATCGAGGCTGATCCAGTCTTCACCGGTTTCAATCTCGGCACCCGCATCACGCAGTTTTGCGAGTACAGCATCCAGCGTATCGGGCTGGGCTTTATGGCACACCACTTTACCGCGGGAAATCGCAGCAGCGACAAGGAAGGTACCGGTTTCGATACGATCCGGCAGAACGCGATACACACCGCCACCCAGACGTTCTACGCCTTCGATGGTAATTTTATCTGTGCCTGCACCGCTGATTTTTGCGCCCAGTGTGTTGAGGAAGTTTGCCGTATCGACAATTTCCGGCTCACGCGCGGCGTTTTCAATAATGGTCGTGCCAGTGGCAAGTGTTGCCGCACTCATGATGGTCACGGTCGCGCCAACGCTGACTTTGTCCATGACGATATGCGCGCCTTTCAGGCGGCCATTAACGGAAGCTTTGACGTAACCTTCTTCCAGTTTAATTTCCGCACCCAGCTGCTCAAGGCCAGTGATGTGCAAATCAACCGGACGTGCACCAATAGCACAGCCGCCTGGCAATGAAACCTGACCCTGACCAAAACGCGCCACCAGCGGACCCAGTGCCCAAATCGAGGCACGCATGGTTTTCACCAGATCATACGGTGCGCTGAAGACATTAACTTCGCGAGCATCAACGTGAACCGAACCATTACGCTCAACGCGCGCACCCAGCAAATTTAGCAGCTTCATGGTGGTATCGATATCACGCAGCTTCGGCACGTTCTGAATCTCTACCGGCTCTTCTGCCAGCAGCGCAGCAAACAGAATTGGCAGCGCAGCATTCTTCGCCCCGGAAATGGTCACTTCACCACTTAAACGGGTGGGGCCTTGCACACGAAATTTGTCCATTAACGGCTCTCAATTATCTATCAACAAAACAACCTGTGAGGCGCTTAGAAACCGTTGAGTTTACGGTCGCGCGCCCACTCGGTTGGGGTATAAGTTTTGATGGAAACCGCATGAATACGGTTATCCGCAATGTATTCCATCAGCGGCGCATAAACAGCCTGCTGTTTTTTCACACGACTCAGTTCACCGAACATCTCACCCACCGCGATCACCTGAAAATGACTGCCGTCGTTGCTGAGAACATGTACTTCATCTAATGGCAGCGCCTGCATCAGCACGGCCTGAACTTCACTATTTTCCATCGCTCTTTGCTTCACTTAATAATAATAAGGCGGATATCTTAGAGGAAAGCGCCTGACTCTTAAATACGCAAAAGCCCCTGAATAAATCAGGGGCTTTTGGCAATGACAACGTTATCAGGCGATTTTTTCCGCAGAAACAATAATCTGCTGCAGGTTATACAGCGCAATTAATGACTGGAGTTTGTCGTTGATACCGGTGAAAAGTGGCGTGCTACCTTGTGCCCGCGCGATCTCGCGCAGGTGGACTAACAAAGCCAGTCCCGCTGAATCCACACGCTCCAGCGCCGCGACATCAATGGTCGCGATATCCACCATGGCGGTTTCACGTTCATGCCACAATGACAGCAGGGTATCGCGATCCAACATGCCGCTTAAAGATAGCGTGCTGGCATTGCGCTGCCAGCGTAACGGTTCGCTCATGCTTACTGTTTATCCAGGGTGATAGGCTGTGCTGCGTAGGTTTTCAACTGCGCGGTCAGACCATCAATGCCCTTAGTACGCAGCAAATCACTCCACTCATTTTGTTTGGTCGTGATCATGCTGATGCCTTCAGCCACCATATCATAGGCCTGCCAGTTGCCGGTCTGGCTGTTCTTGCGCCATTGGAAATCAAGGCGCACAGGCGGACGGCCGTTCGGATCCAAAATAGTCACGCGAATCGCCACGATGTTAGCATCGCCAATCGGCTGTGGTTGCTGAATCTGGTAGGTTTGGCCGTGGTACAGCGCCAGCGCCTGGCCATAAGCCTGAGCCAGATAATCGCCAAATGCCGCAAAGTATGCGTCACGCTGTGCCGGAGTAGCCTCACGATAATAGCGGCCCAGCACCAGCGCACCCGCGTACTTGATCTGTACATACGGCAGCAACTCCTGGCGCACCACCTCACGCAGATAGTTAGGATCCTGCTTGATTTTAGGTTGCTCGTTTTTCAAGCGGGTGAAGGTCTTCGCCGCCGCTTCATTCATCAGTTTGTAAGGATCGCTCTGATCCGCTGCATTGGCCGCCAGCGGCACAATCGCCAGCATGGCAATCATCAGGAAACGTTTAAACATCGTGTTTTACCTCTCTATTCCGTTGTAGCAGGTGCTGCCGGAGCAGGCGCACTCTCGGTGCCCTGCTTTTGATTATCGTTTTTGTTATCGCCGCTCTTGTAGAGGAACTGGCCGATCAAATCTTCCAGCACCATCGCGGATTTGGTGTCACGCAACGTGCCGCCATCTTTCAGCATTGCCGAACCCAGTTCTGGATCGTCAAAGCCTAAATTCAGTGCGAGGAACTGTTCACCCAGCAGACCTTGCGTGCGAATGGCCAGCGAGCTGGTGTCCGGGATTTTGTCAGCATACTGATCGCTGATGTCCATGGTGACACGCGGCGACAGCGTTTTATCATCCAGCGAAATATCCGTTACTCGACCAATCACCACACCACCAATTTTCACCGGTGAGCTGACTTTTAGGCCGCCAATATTATCGAAAGTGGCATACAGCTTCCATGTCGGTTCGGTGCCAAGTGACTTGAGATCGGCCACGCGCAGGCTGAGGAATAACAGTGCCAACAGTGCTGCCAGCATGAAGACGCCAACCCAGATTTCGTTTTTCTTGCTTTGCATTGCATCAATTCCCAAACATCAGTGCTGTCAGCACAAAGTCCAAACCGAGTACCGCCAGTGAAGCATGCACTACGGTACGCGTTGTCGCCCGACTAATCCCTTCCGAGGTCGGGATGGCATCATAGCCATTGAACAGCGCAATCCAGGTTACCGTCACGGCAAAGACTGCGCTTTTAATGATGCAGTTGATGACATCGGTGCGGAAATCCACGGCATTTTGCATCGCTGACCAGAAGAAGCCAGGATCGATGCCTTTCCAGCCCACGCCCACCAACGCCCCACCGGCAATACCGACTGCCGTAAAGATCAAGGCTAGCAGCGGCATGCTGATAAACCCTGCCCAGAAGCGCGGCGAAACCACGCGACGCAGCGGATCAACGGCCATCATTTCCATGCTGGAGAGCTGTTCGGTGGCTTTCATCAAACCAATTTCTGCCGTCAGGGCTGAACCCGCGCGTCCTGCAAACAGCAATGCCGTGACCACGGGACCCAGTTCACGCAGCAGCGATAAGGCCACCAGCATGCCGAGACTGGTTTCAGCGCTGTAGGTCGTCAGCACCAGATAACCCTGCAGGCCCAGCACCATACCAATGAATAAACCCGAGACCACAATGATCAGCAGCGACAGCACACCCACGCTGTACAGCTGTTTTACCAGCAGTGGCGCGTGGCGGCGGAAAGCGGGTTTACCCACCAGCGCATGAAACAGCATCAGGCCTGCACGGCCAAACGCCGCACAAGTATTAATTCCCTGACGTCCAAGTGACGCCAGCGCCTTTAGCAACATCAGTTTACGTTCTCCCTGCACGAGTCAGATCGCTGAGGTAATCCCCGGCAGCGAAGCGGAATGGCACTGGACCGTCCGCATGACCCTCAATAAACTGGCGCACGCGCGGATCGGGATTTTCCCGCAACTCCGGCGCACTGCCCTGGGCAATAATCTTTTGACCGGCAACAATATAGGCATGGTCAGCAATGCTCAAGACCTCTGGCACATCGTGTGAAACCACAATGCAGGTCACACCTAACGAGTGGTTCAATTCATCGATCAATTTCACCAGCACGCCCATGGTAATCGGATCCTGGCCGACAAAGGGCTCATCGAACATGATCAGGTCCGGCTCCAGCGCAATCGCGCGCGCCAGTGCGGCACGGCGCGCCATGCCACCAGAAAGCTCGGCCGGCATCAGTTTGGCTGCACCGCGCAGGCCGACTGCTTCCAGCTTCATCATCACCGTGCTGTGCAGCAATTCCGGCGGTAATTGTGTGTGCTCACGCAACGGCCAGGCAACGTTATCAAAGACGTTAAGATCGGTAAAAAGTGCACCCGACTGGAACAACATGCTCATTTTTTTTCGCACTTCATACAATTTAGTGCGGGAAAGCGCTGGGATATTCTGGTCACGGAACCAAATTTCCCCTTTATCCGGTTGCAACTGACCACCAATCAGGCGCAGCAGCGTGGTTTTTCCAATCCCGGATGGCCCCATAATAGCGGTCACTTTACCCGCTGGCACGGTAAGCGAAATGTCATCAAAGATGACGCGGTCTCCGCGAGTGAAGCTGACGCCACGAACCTCAACCAGATTCGTTTTTTGCTGGATCATCGTTACCTCTTTATGCGGATCGGGCGTAATCAAAGTCGTGGATGGTAGCCTGGTAGACCACAATGCACGATAGTTTTACAGAAACTTACCCGTCAGGTGTGGCGAAAACGGCCTTAAAATTTACTTTTGCCTCTCAGACAGTCAAAATCAGCGCCTGTTTCCGCGCGCGCAATGTATTTACCTGTCGGACAAGGTTTGCCGACACACCTATCCATCAAGGATTTTTCATGTTCGTAGCCACTGCCCTGCTGTTTATTGGATTGATTTTACTGGCTTACGGTGCTGACCGTCTGGTTTTCAGTGCCGCGATCCTGTGTCGATCCTTCGGCATTCCTCCGCTGATCATCGGCATGACAGTGGTAAGCATTGGCACATCGTTACCCGAACTGATCGTTTCTTTTTCTGCAGCGCAGCATGGGCAAATGGATTTAGCTGTAGGGACGGCGCTGGGCTCAAACATTACCAATATTCTGCTGATCCTCGGCGGTGCCGCACTTTTGCACCCATTGACAGTGCACTCCAATCTGATTCGGCGCGAACTCCCCCTGATGCTGCTGGTCTCACTGCTGAGTGGCATCATGTTGTTTGATAATCACCTTAGTCGACTTGATGGCATCGCGCTGCTGCTGATTGCTTTAGGTTATCTGCTGATCGCCATTCGCATCGCCCGCCGCGCAGAGCGGGATAACAACGACACGTTAACGCGCGAACAATTGGCTGAACTGCCGCGCGATGAAGCTGGCAATACCGTGGCCTTTCTGTGGCTGGCGGTGGCGCTGATTATTCTGCCGATGTCAACGCGGATGGTGATCGATAATGCCACCGTGTTTGCCGACTATTTTGGTGTCAGCGAGCTGGTCATGGGTCTGACGTTGATTGCCGTCGGCACCAGCCTGCCTGAACTGGCTACCGTATTGGCGGGTGCATTGAAAGGTGAAGACGATATCGCTATCGGTAACCTGATTGGCGCTAATATCTTTAATCTGGCCATTGTGCTGGGCCTGCCCGCGCTGGTGCACCCCGGCAGCGTTGATGCACACGCTTTCGCACGAGATTACTGGGTGATGCTAGGTGTCAGCGTGCTGTTCGCCCTACTTTGCCTGTTACGCAAACGCCGGATTGGCCGCGTAGCGGGCTCTCTTTTGTTATCGGGATTTATTGCGTGGGTTCTGTGGCTGTGGCTCAGCCCTGCGCTCATCACAAGTTATTAAGGACGGACTGACCATGTCACATCAGCAACCGGTTTTTGATTACCAACAGGCAGGTAAAGCGGTACTGCGCATCGAACGCGAAGGGCTGGAGCAGCTCGATCAGTATATTAATGCCGACTTCAGCCGCGCCTGCGAAATGATCATTGCCTGCCGTGGAAAAGTGGTGGTGATGGGCATGGGCAAATCCGGTCATATTGGTGCAAAAATGGCAGCGACTTTTGCCAGTACCGGCACGTCCTCGTTCTTTGTTCATCCTGGCGAAGCGAGCCATGGTGACCTCGGCATGGTGACAGCAAACGACGTGGTGATCGCTATCTCTAATAGTGGCGAATCGAACGAAATTCTGGCGCTCATCCCGGTCCTCAAGCGACAGAAAGTGCCGTTGATTTGCCTCACCAGCCGTCCGGAGAGTGCCATGGGGCGTGCCGCTGACGTGCATTTATGCGTTAAGGTTCCACAGGAAGCGTGCCCGCTCGGTCTGGCACCGACCTCCAGTACTACCGCCACGCTGGTGATGGGCGATGCGCTGGCAGTTGCCCTGCTGGAAGCACGCGGCTTTACTCAGGAAGACTTCGCGCTCTCGCATCCCGGTGGCGCA
This sequence comes from Candidatus Pantoea communis, assembly GCF_011752685.1. Classification (NCBI taxonomy): domain Bacteria; kingdom Pseudomonadati; phylum Pseudomonadota; class Gammaproteobacteria; order Enterobacterales; family Erwiniaceae; genus Pantoea; species Candidatus Pantoea communis. The sequence goes on along the minus strand of NZ_VWXC01000028.1, from coordinate 18,885 downwards.
CTGGGCCGCAAACTGCTGCTACACGTGAGCGATATTATGCACAGTGGTGACGAGATCCCACACGTCAGCCGCGATGCGTCGCTGCGGGATGCGTTGCTGGAAATTACGCGCAAAAACCTCGGCCTGACGGTGATTGTTGACGACCTGATGAAAATCGAAGGCATTTTCACTGATGGCGACTTACGCCGCATCTTTGATATGGGTATCGATTTCCAGTCAGCCAGCATTCAGGATGTGATGACGCGCGGCGGGATTCGCGTGCGCCCAAATATGCTGGCTGTCGACGCACTGAATCTGATGCAAAACAAAAACATCACTGCGGTGTTGGTCGCCGATGACGATCGTCTGCTCGGTGTGGTACATATGCATGACATGCTGCGCGCTGGCGTAGTTTGAACAGGAACAAATAATGAGTGTTGAAACCACGATGATCGATACCTGCTATGGCCCGGTGAGTGCCGATGTAATGGCTCGGGCGGCGCGGATTCGCCTGCTGATTTGCGATGTCGACGGTGTGATGTCTGACGGCGTGATTTACATGGGCAACAACGGCGAAGAATTGAAAGCCTTTAACGTCCGTGATGGCTATGGTATTCGCTGCCTGCTGACCTCTGATATCGAAGTGGCTATTATTACTGGCCGCAAAGCGAAGCTGCTGGAAGATCGTTGCCAGACGCTCGGCATTACGCATCTTTATCAGGGACAATCAGATAAGCTTTTGGCGTGGCGTGAACTCCTGGATAAACTGTCATTATCTGCTGAGCAAGTGGCTTATATCGGCGATGATTTGATCGACTGGCCTGTGATGGCGGAGGCCGGTTTGAGTGTGGCTGTCGCCGATGCCCACCCCGTGTTATTACCTCGTGCACACTACGTCACCCGTATTGCCGGTGGCCGTGGTGCGGTACGTGAACTCTGCGATCTGATTTTGATGGCGCAGAACAAATTTGAGGATGCCAAAGGGCAATCAGTATGAGTAAGAGCAGGCGTTGGATAACGCTGATTTTGGCCTTGATTGCCCTGGTGCTGATCGGCTGGAATCTCACCAACCAGGACGATAGCGAAGCGCCGGTGGCGACCAATAGCCAGGAGCCAACCTATACCAGCGAGAAGTCCCATTCTGTGGTGTACAACCCCACGGGCGCGCTGGCGTACAAACTGATCTCGGATAAAGTGACTTACTTTGCGGCAGATGAGGTGAGCTGGTTCGATAATCCGGTTGCAACCACGTATGATGAAAATAAAGTGCCCACCTGGACAATACGTGCCGATAAGGCAAAGCTGACCAAAGATCGTATGCTGTATCTATATGGTCACGTCGAAGTGAATACCCTGACCCAGGATTCTCAACTTGAGCGCATTATTACCGATACGGCTCAGGTTAATCTGGTCACCCAGGATGTGACATCTGACGATCAAGTCACCCTATTTGGCCGCAGTTTTAATTCCACTGGCATGAAGATGCGCGGCAATTTACGAACCAAGAATGCCCAGCTGCTTGAAAAGGTCAAAACTTCCTATGAAATCCAAAATGAACAAAAACAGCCTTAAGTTGTTGTTGGTGAGCGCCTTACTGGCGACCAGCCTGCCCGCGCTGGCCCTGACGGGAGACTCTGACAAACCCGTTAATATTGATTCGGTGAATCAGGCGCTGGATCTGCAAGGCAACGTGGCGACCTTTACCGGCAATGTCATTGTGACCCAGGGTTCAATCAAAATCACCGCTGACAAAGTGGTGGTCACACGTCCAGGTGGCGACAGTAAAAAAACTATCGTGGATGCCTACGGCGCTCCCGCCACTTTCTACCAGATGCAGGATAACGGCAAACCCGTGCAGGGCCACGCCTCAAAACTGCATTATGAGCTGGCGAACGATTTCGTTGAACTGACGGGCAATGCCTTCATTCAGCAGCTGGACAGCAACATCAAAGGCGATCGCATCACTTACCTGGTGAAAGAGCAGAAAATGCAGGCCTTTAGCCAGGGCGAAAGCAAACGCGTCACCACCGTACTGGTGCCGTCGCAGCTGCAGGACAAAAACGGCTCGTCCACGAGCCCTAAAAAGAGTAACTGATCGCTATGGCCACATTAGTCGCTGAAAACCTGGCGAAAGCCTATAAAGGCCGCCGCGTGGTGGAAGATGTCAGCCTGCAGGTAAAATCTGGCGAGATTGTCGGCCTGCTGGGTCCAAACGGTGCCGGCAAGACCACCACATTCTATATGGTTGTCGGGATTGTGCCGCGTGATGCAGGCCGCATCGTGATCGATGACGAAGATATCAGTATTTTGCCGCTGCATGCGCGAGCGCGCCGTGGTATTGGCTATCTGCCGCAGGAAGCGTCAATCTTCCGCCGTCTAAGCGTGTTCGACAATCTGATGGCGGTGTTGCAAATCCGCGATGATTTAACGGAAGAGCAGCGTCAGGATCGTGCCAATGAGTTGATGGAAGAGTTTCACATTGAGCATCTGCGTGACAGCATGGGGCAGGCGCTTTCCGGTGGTGAACGCCGCCGTGTTGAAATCGCTCGCGCTCTGGCAGCCAACCCCAAATTTATCCTGCTGGATGAACCTTTTGCCGGTGTTGACCCGATCTCAGTCATCGATATCAAAAAAATCATCGAACACCTACGCGACAGCGGTCTTGGCGTGTTGATCACCGATCACAACGTGCGTGAAACGCTTGCGGTGTGCGAACGTGCTTACATCGTGAGCCAGGGACATCTGATCGCGCATGGCACGCCGGATGAAATTCTTGCAGATGAGCAGGTTAAACGGGTTTATTTGGGCGAAGAGTTCAGACTCTGATAAGGTGTCGTTATTCACGACATTTGCTTAGGAAATTCAAGCAGAATTATGAAGCAAGGTTTGCAACTCAGGCTCAGCCAACAGCTGGCGATGACCCCACAGTTGCAGCAGGCCATTCGTCTGCTGCAACTCTCTACGCTTGAACTCCAGCAGGAACTGCAACTGGCGCTGGAAAGCAATCCGCTGCTTGAGCAAACCGATCTGCATGAAGAAGTCGATTCACGTGAGCATCAGGAGAGCGACTCGTTAGACACACGTGAAGCCCTCGAACAGAAAGAGATGCCCGAGGAGCTTCCACTCGACGCCACCTGGGATGAAATCTACACCGCGGGAACGCCTTCTGGCACGGGTACCGATTACCAGGATGATGAGCTGCCGGTTTATCAAGGCGAAACCACCCAGTCACTGCAGGACTACCTGATGTGGCAAGTGGAGCTCACGCCGTTTACGGATACCGACCGCGCGATTGCCACTTCAATTGTCGACGCCATTGATGATACCGGCTATCTCACCGTTTCCGTCCAGGACATCTGCGACAGCATTGGTGATGAAGAGCTGACGCTGGAAGAGGTTGAAGCGGTGCTGAAGCGTGTTCAGCGCTTTGATCCTGTCGGTGTCGGTGCACGTGATCTACGTGACTGCTTGCTGGTGCAACTTTCACAATATGCTGCCGATGCGCCAATGCTGGCAGAAGCGCGGTTGATCGTCAGTGAACATCTGGATCTGCTGGCCAACCACGATTTTCGCAGCCTGATGCGTGTAACACGCCTCAAGGAAGAAGTGCTGAAAGACGCGATGCTGCTGATTCAGTCACTCGATCCCCGTCCCGGCCAATCGATCAACACCAGCGAACCCGAGTATGTGATTCCTGATGTACTGGTGCGTAAAACCAGTAAGCGCTGGACCGTTGAATTGAATTCAGACAGCTTGCCGCGCCTGAAGATCAATCAACATTACGCCGCGATGGGCGGTTCCGCACGTAACGACAGCGACAGCCAATTCATTCGCAGTAATTTGCAGGAAGCCAAATGGCTGATTAAAAGCCTCGAAAGCCGCAACGACACACTGCTCAAAGTGACGCGTTGTATTGTCGAGCAGCAGCAGGCGTTCTTTGAACAGGGCGAGGAATACATGCGGCCGATGGTGCTGGCAGATATCGCCCAGGCCGTGGACATGCATGAATCCACCATTTCCCGTGTGACCACGCAAAAGTATCTGCACAGCCCGCGTGGCATCTTTGAATTAAAATATTTTTTCTCCAGCCATGTGAATACCGAAGGCGGTGGCGAAGCCTCTTCCACGGCGATCCGTGCCCTGGTGAAGAAATTGATCTCCGCGGAAAACCCCGCAAAACCCTTGAGCGACAGCAAACTCACCTCCATGTTATCCGATCAGGGCATCATGGTGGCGCGACGTACGGTTGCTAAATATCGCGAGTCTTTATCTATACCGCCATCAAACCAGCGTAAGCAGTTGGTTTGACCGAACGAAGAAGGAAGACCTATGCAGCTAAATCTGACCGGACTGAATGTTGAAATCACTGAACCGCTGCGCGAATTTGTAAATAGCAAATTTGCCAAACTGGAACACTACTTTGATCGTATCAATCAGGTTTATATTGTTCTGAAAGTGGAGAAGGTGACGCAGATTGCGGAAGCAACACTGCACGTCAACGGCGGAGAGCTGCACGCCACAGGGGAAGCGGAAGACATGTACGCGGCCATCGACGGGTTAATCGACAAGCTTTCCCGTCAGCTGACCAAACACAAAGACAAACTGAAAAAACACTAACCTTCATGCTTGCAGAGTGCTGACTGGTTCGGCACTCTGAGCGCAAATGGGGCGGGTTAACCGCCCCGTTTTGTCATCTGTGCAAGCGCCAACGGGAGACTCGCCATTGTGCTATGAATGGCGTTAACCTTGCGGCTATGTGAACTCGCAAGTGAAACGATGATGAACAACGATCTGACACTGGAATTGAGCTCGGTCCTCTCACTGGACTGTACCCGTAGCGGCGTACACTGCCAGAGTAAAAAACGCGCGCTGGAAATTATCAGCGAGCTGGCAGCGAAGCAGCTCAATCTGCCGCACCAGACACTTTTTGAAGCCATCCTGACCCGTGAACGCATGGGCAGTACTGGCATTGGCAACGGCATCGCTATTCCTCATGGCAAGCTGGAGGAGGATACGCTACGCGCCGTTGGCGTGTTTATCAGCCTCGACCAGCCGATTGCCTTTGATGCCGTGGACAACCAACCGGTTGACCTGCTGTTTGCTCTGCTGGTGCCTGCAGACCAGTGCAAAACCCATTTGCATACACTGTCGCTGGTCGCGAAACGTCTGGCGGACAAAACCGTCTGCCGCCGTTTGCGCGCGGCACAGAGTGATGAAGAGCTCTATGCCATTATCACAGAAGCTCAGGAAGAACACTCTTAAGCGACAGACACATTGACCGGCGTGTTCGCCGGTTTAAAACGGGAGAAATGTGATGGTGCTGATGATCGTTAGCGGTCGGTCAGGCTCAGGAAAATCGGTCGCACTGCGTGCCCTGGAAGACATGGGATTTTACTGTGTCGATAACCTGCCGGTGGTACTGCTGCCGGAATTAGCGAACACCTTAACGGAACGCAATATCTCGGCGGCCGTCAGCATTGATGTGCGCAACATGCCTGAATCGCCAGAAGTGTTTGAAACCGCGCTCAACAATCTGCCGGATTCGTTTTCACCACAGTTACTGTTCCTGGACGCCGATCGCAACACGCTGATACGGCGTTACAGTGATACACGCCGTCTGCATCCGCTCTCGAGCAAGAATCTGTCGTTGGAAAGCGCGATTGATGAAGAGAGTGATCTGCTGGAGCCTTTGCGTTCGCGCGCCGACCTGATCATCGATACGTCCGAAATGTCGGTTCATGAGTTGGCTGAAATGCTGCGCACGCGCCTGCTGGGCAAACGTGAGCGTGAGCTGACCATGGTGTTTGAGTCCTTCGGCTTCAAACACGGCATTCCCATTGATGCCGATTACGTCTTCGATGTGCGTTTCCTGCCAAACCCGCACTGGGATCCCAAGCTGCGTCCGATGACCGGGCTTGATCGTCCTGTTGCGGCTTTCCTCGACCGCCACACTGAAGTACATAACTTCATTTACCAGACGCGCAGCTATCTGGAGCTGTGGTTGCCGATGCTGGAAACCAACAACCGCAGCTACCTAACGGTCGCGATTGGCTGTACCGGTGGTAAACATCGTTCGGTTTACATCGCCGAACAGCTGGCAGATTACTTCCGTTCACGCGGCAAAAATGTGCAGTCTCGTCATCGCACTCTGGAAAAACGTAAATCATGACCGTGAAGCAAGTCGTTGAGATTCGCAATAAGCTGGGCATGCATGCGCGCCCAGCAATGAAACTGTTCGAGTTGGTGCAGAGTTTTGACGCAGAAGTGCTGCTGCGAAATGAAGCCGGTACGGAAGCCGAAGCCAGCAGCGTGATTGCGCTGTTGATGCTCGACTCCGCGAAAGGCGGCCATATCGAGATTGAAGCCAGCGGCCCGCAGGAAGTCGAGGCGCTGGCTGCGGTGATTGAGCTGTTTGAAGCTGGGTTTGACGAAGACTAATTGCTGTTAATGCAATTTGTAGCGAACGAGGAAACCTTCCCCACCTAACTGACGCATCTGGCGCATTATCCACTGCTGGCGCATTCGTATATATCCGGAAGGTGCATCAGCGCGGAAGCGAATCGGGTTTGGAAGTACTGCCGCCAGCAGCGCCGCTTCAGAAATCGTCAGACGACTGGCTGGTTTGTGGAAATAGCGCTGTGAAGCCTCTTCCACACCAAACACGCCGTTGCCAAACTCAGCAATATTCAAATATACCGTCAGAATGCGACGCTTCGTCCACACCGTTTCGATCCCCACGGTTAAACCGGCTTCCAGCCCTTTTCGCACCCAGCTGCGGCCATCCCATAAGAACAGGTTTTTTGCGGTCTGCTGCGACAGTGTTGAGGCACCACGCATCTGTTCTGAGCCATCGTTATCCAGTACTTTTTGTATCGCATCGACATCAAAGCCCCAGTGCTCCGGAAATTTTTGATCTTCAGAAGCGATCACGGCCAGCGCCATCCACGGAGAAATCTCATCCATGCTGACCCAATCGGAGTGCGCCACATAGTCGAACCGACCACTGAACCAGGCACCCAGTTGACGCTCCACCATCACCGCGGAAAACGGCACGGGTAAAAAGGCAAAGATCACGATGCCTGCCAGCCAAATTCCCAACCACGCCAGCAGCACTTTAGCAATCAGCACTTTAAGGCGTTGCCCCATTTTCCCTTTACTCTTACTCATGCAATTTTCTCTTACCTGTTCCCTGCATTAATCAATCACCCCGGTCACAATTTTGATTACCTGTAATCCTGGGCAAAACTTTACCGCTTATCGCGTGAAAGTTAGAGATGAAGTTATTACCTGCGTCATCATCGTTCCTCTATTAGAGCCAATCACATCAAGCACTTCCATCATGAGGGAATCGGTTCCATGGTGAAAAACCCAGCAAAACCCTTACAATCGGATACTTCATACAAAGTGATAAAGATCACATTTAAACTTTCACAATACTTAACAATAAACTTTCAAAGCGTTTGAATAAGCGCACTGATGAGCGCAGCCGTTTCAATAAACGTGGCTGAAATCGCGTCAACATCATCATGATTAGCCCTGACAATGGTAAAGGATTTAGCCTTCCGTTTGGTTTACATTGCACCGCAAAACTTTAAACTGGAACTTTCAGCAGAGGGTTTCCAAAACGTTTTGGATAACCCTCCAGAACCACCTTATTTATTAACTATTATCAGCATGTTAAGCTCAATTAACTCCGATTTTTCGGCTGATTAGGAATTTCAGTGCAGCTGTCAGGCTTTTCCTGCTTCAGGCTGAAGGAAATTCAGGCAAAAAGCAGAACAATTGGTCAAAAATAGTGCAATACGGCAAAGAAATTAATTCCTTGCTTGACTGTGTCAGCAAATTAATGTTTTCTGTATTTAATCGCTGCTCAACTTCACACAATTTAATGAATCTTGTCACAAGCGTTGGCGAATTTGTTAAGGTGATTTCGAAGCGTTAACCAATACCATACTGTTGCTGATCTATTCGACTTCTAACGATAGTAGCAGTACCCATTTCCCTGGTGTTGGCGCAGTATTCGCGCACCCCAGTTTCGACTGGGGTCATTTTTTTCTGGCGTCCGAAGATTTTTCCCTTTCAGCTACCCACTCGCGTAACACGTTAACGTCATGCAGCCACTCATGTTTTAATTCGTCGATCCACTCCTGCACATTGTCCCACCATGCTGGCAGTTCCGGTGACTGTATCTGTTTCGCCAGTTTCTGCAGATGCAACAGTCCTACTGAGCCCGCAGCACCCTTAATTTTATGCCCTTCTTCCGCAATCCCTTTTTGATCGCGCGCCATCATGTTGGAATCCAGCACGTCGAGATAGCCCGGCATCATCTGTTCAAACATCGTCAGGCTTTGTGTAATCAATCCTGGGCCGACCAATTCGATATACTGTTCCAGCATCTCCACATCGAGCAGCATGCGCGAGTGTACGTCTGAGGACGTCTGAATCTCTTCTTCCGGTTCGCCCTGGTAATCCCAGAACTTTTTAATCATCGCCGTTAAGGCCGGCACCGCCAGCGGTTTACTCAGCACATCATCCATACCGGCGTCGAGATACTCTTTTTTATCTTTCAGCACGTTGGCGGTCAGTGCCACCAGCGGCGGCAGCGCCATGCCAGCATGGCGTTGGTGAATAGCGCGCGACACATCCAGTCCGGTCATATCCGGCAGTTGAATATCCAGCAACACCAGATCAAATTCCTGCGGATCAAACATCGCCAGCGCTTCAGTGCCGGTCATCGCCACTTCCACACTGCATCCCAGTTTCTCCAGTACCGAGCGCGCCACAATGACGTTCAGTTCAATATCTTCAACCAGTAATACGTGCAGCGCCGGCAGTGGCATGCTGTCGTCGAGATCTTCGTCTTCCACCTCATCGGCCACACGAGGTGCATTTATCTCGACCACAAAGCATGAACCCTGCCCCGGCGCACTACTCACGCTAATATCGCCACCCATTGCCTGTGCCAGACGACGAGAAACCGCCAAACCAATACCGGTACCGGTGGCGGGTTTTCCGCCGTGCTGATCTTTTACCTGGTAATACATGGCGAAGATCTTGTCCTGCTCTTCCTGCGGGATTCCCATGCCAGAATCCTGCACTTCAAAGCGCAGCGTTTCGTCCTGGTGATAGGCGACCCGCACCACAATCTCACCCTGCTGGGTGAATTTCACCGCGTTACCGATCAGGTTCCATAAAATTTGACGCAGGCGCGTGCCGTCAGCAGAAATGATGTGCGGCAGCGGCAGCTCCGGTGCCATCACGAACTTCAGCCCTTTCGGCTGCGCCAGTAACCCGGAGAGGTTTTCCAGATCGGCAAGGAAGCCGGTGAAGTCGAGCGGCTGATTATCCAGCTGCACTTTGCGGCGCTCGATTTTGTCCACTTCAATCACGTCATTAAAGATGTTGCCAAGCGTGATGGCCGAAACATGGATGGTTTTCAGGTACTTCAGTTGTTCCTGATTGAGATCGGTGTCCAGCAGAATGCGGCTCAAGCCGACAATGCCATTCAGCGGCGTACGCAGTTCATGGCTGATGGTTGAAATAAAGGTGGTCTTCTCACGGCTGGCATTCTCCAGCGCGTCCTGATAACGCTTACGCTCAGTAATATCGCGACCAAAGCCCATCAGGCCGCTGCGTTTACCGACGCGATCGTAATACGGCACTTTGCGGATTTCGAAGCAGGCTTTGCGCCCATCAGGATATTGCAGCCACTGTTCGTACGTCAGGGAGACGTTATGGCGGAATACCTTTTCATCCGTCTCCAGCACCTTGGAGGCGGCATCTTCATCGTAAATGTCGCGCGGCGTCAGGCCAATCAGTTGCTTCTCGCTCATGCCAGTTAGCAACTCCATCGCGCGGTTACAGCCCGAGAACTGCTTGTCGATGTTGCGATAGAAAACCAAATCCGGTGAGGCATCGAGGAAGGAGCGTAAGAAAGAGGATTGCTGCTCCAGCTCGATTTGCGCCTGTTCGCGACGCGCCATCTCTTCGCGCAGTTTATCCATCACCTGCTCGCGGGCCTGCTCCGCTTTGATACGATCGTTAATTTCCTGATTCAGCTGAGCGATGGTCTCTTTCATTTGCTGATTAAGTTCAAGATCGCGTGTGCGCATCTCTTCCAGCTTATCGACCAGCTTTGTCAGGCGCTGGCGAGACTCTTCCAGCTGATCAACCACCACCGAGAGAAAATAGACGGCCCAGGGCGTGATTAAGAGACCAAAGAACACCGATCGCACCACATCGATACTCTCAACATGGCCACGCAGTACCATGGTGACCGCCATCTGCACCACCATCGCCAGCACCACCAGTGCTGAAGCTAACAGTAGCGAGAAACGCACCAACCCCAGCTTGACCATCAAATCAACGTAGTACTGCGCTAAAAGACGAATCTGTTTCATCACGAGCTCCCTGAACGAAATCTGGCTCATGATAGCGTAATTATCGCGGCACTGCGCCGACTCAGCGTGTCATTGCCTGCTGACTTTGCCTCATTATGGTGCATCGCAGCGCCTTTTCGCCGATGTTCGCGTCGTTATGCGCAAATCGCTTGACTAAATCTGCCAACTGAATAATCTGGAGGGCCGCGCTTTTGCGACCCTTTTGTCACATCCCGTGCTATTCCGCCTCCCGGCAGCCATTTCATCTGATGGTTGCGTCTTGTTATTGCATATTCATTCAACTTTAGCGCCATTTTACTCACAATCAGCTTGATTAATTTTACTAATGACAGCCCTATTTTGATTCAAATATGACGCCATAAGAAAAACAGATACATGCTGTGCGTGAAACCGCCCCAACAGAATTTTATGCTGATGGAATGCAGTTATTCAGCATTGATTAGATATCTGAGGCGTACCTCACAGTGAGACGGCTCACACTTCATAGGGGAATCAGAATCGTCAGATTGACAGTTATTTACGTAATAAATTGTTCATAATCATAATGTTAATTGGTAAAACAGCCGATTAACCGCAACAAAGCTGGCTATTTGACCTGAGTTCGCTTTCCCGATAAGTTGGAATTCCGCTGGATGCTTTCCAGTCGGGACTGTGTCTCGGCATATCTATGCAGCAAGAAACTCCCTCTGGATGCAAGTTATCTCCCGTAAGAGACCGGAAGTAAGAGCAGCTCATCAAGGACGAGACCATACTCTCTTGAGAGCCTTTGCTCGGTATTGCGACGTCCGCGTTTAAGCGGCGAAAACGAATTTGATACAGCACGCAGCGGTGCTCTGTGCTTGAAATAATGCAGGTAATGTCAAAAGCAGTTTAAGGAGACCCTCAATGTCCACTCAAAAACCTCATCCCTATGGTTTGTATGATCCCTCAGCCGGTAGTGATAGCTGTGGTGTTGGGTTTATTACCCGTAAGGACGGCGAGCAGACCCATGAGATCCTGCAGATGGCGCATAGCGCACTGTGCACGGTACCGCACCGTGGCGGCATGTCTGCTGAGGGCGTGGGCGATGGCGCAGGTGTCAACGTCGACCTTTCTCTGAACTTCTTCCGTAAAGTCACCGGCCAACCGCTGGAAGCCGGTCGCTTTGGCGTCGGTAACTTCTTCGTGCCAAAAGATGCCGAGCTGCGCGCGAACGCTGAGCGTCTGGTGGAAGAAACCCTTGCTGCCCATAACTTCCCTGTGCTGATGAAGCGTGATATGCCGCTGGACGGCAGCGTGACGCGTCCAGCCGCTCTGCAATTCCAGTTGCCGATTGTGCAGTGGATCTTTGCGGCTCCGCAGGAAGTCACCGAACAACTCGAGTTCGAGCGCCACATCTATCGTGCGCTGCTGGACATCGAAGCGCGTGCCTTTACTGAAAGCGAATTCGGCGGTCTCTATCCGTTGTCGCTCTCTTCACGCACTCAGGTATTTAAAGCACGCCTGAACTCTAATGAAGTGATTCCGTACTTCAAAGATTTGACCGATGCCGATCATCAGGTGCGCGGGCTGTTCTTCCATACCCGCTTCTCGACCAACACCGATCCGCACACCACCATGGCACAGCCGTTCCGTCTGATGGCGCACAATGGTGAATTGAACACCGACCGTAAGAACCGTATCGCTGAAGCGGCGCTGATGCTGGCGCGCGGTAAGAAAATCGTGCGTCCGAAAGGCCAGTCCGACAGCTCGCGTCTGGACCAAAGCATTCATAGCCGTTTGATGGAAGATAACCTCGACCTGATCAACGCCGTAGTCTCAATGATGCCGCCAGCGTGGGAAAACGACACCTCACTGTCAAATGAAGTGCGCGCCATGCTGGAGTACTTCTCTCTGTATGAAGAGAAGAACGATGGCCCGGCAGCGTTGATCTTCGGTAATGGCGAAGTGATCGGGGCACGCCTTGACCGCCTGGGTCTGCGCCCATTGCGTTCTGTCGAAACCGCTGAATACATCGGTGCGATGTCAGAAGCGGGTCAGATTGCCTTCCCACCGGAAAGCGTACTGCGTCGTGGCCGTATCGAAGCGGGCGGCATGCTCTATTACGATCACAAAGAAAAACGCTCTTACACCACGGTGGAAGCGCTGGAAAAACTGGCAGCAGAGAAAGATTACCTTTCACTGCTGAGCGCGGCTCGCGTGGACCTGCACGATCTGCCGGAGATTCAGGCAGAGCAGCTGGGCTCACCGCTGCGCTATCGTGGCGACCTCAAAACCTATCAGCGTTTTGTGGCGTACTACTACAACCAGGAAAGCTTCAAATTCATGATGGACCCGATGCTGCAAACCGGCGCTGAGAAGATCTCGGCGATGGGTTACGGCAACGCCATCAATGGCCTGTCCGACCACGAAGGCGGCATGGCGCACTACTTCTCACAACGCTTTGCTCAGGTCACCAACCCGCCGCTGGATTCTATCCGCGAAGCGGACGGCATGACGCTGCGCGTGGCATTGGGTGCAAAACCGCACCTTGGCCGCAGCAAAGGTCAGCAGGTTATCGTGCCAACGCCGATCCTGACACACCTCGATATGCTGCGTCTGCGCGAGCAAACCGTCGCACCTTATGCGCGTTTCGAGATGCTGTATGAGCCGGTCATCGGCAAAGATATCGTCAGCCGTGCCGCCAACGCCAAAGCGCTGGAAAACGCCATTGATCATCTTGCACAGCAGGTCGTGGATTTCGCACGCCAGCAGGGCGGCATTGCGGTAATCACCGACCGCCACATCTCTTCAACTCACGCGGCGATTCCTATGCTGCTGATGGTCTCTGCCATCAACCAGCGTTTGGTGCAGGAAGGTCTGCGTCTGGATGTTTCTCTGGTGGTAGAAAGCGGCCAAAGTATCTCCTCTCACCACATTGCAGCCACTTTAGGCTTTGGTGCGTCAGCGGTTTACCCGCTGGGCGTACAGATGCGCGCGGAAGAGAAATATGGCGAAGGCGAAGAAGGTAACAAAGCCTTCAAACGCTATGCCAAAGCCGCCGAAAAAGCCTTGATGAAGACCATGGGTAAAGTGGGTCTCTGTACCGTTGAGAGCTACAGCTGTGGTGAATTCTTTGAACCTAACTTCCTGAATACCGACGATCCGGTTCTGAAGAAGTACTTCCCGAATATCAAAACCCCTGTGGGTGGCGCGGGCTTCCCGGCTATCGCTCAGATGGCGGTTGACTGGCATCAGAGTGCGCTGAAAATCCAGGGCGAGGCAGAAGTGCCACTGCTCGGCTTGTTCAAAGAGCGTGCGGAAGGTGCAGGTCACTCTTACGGCACCATCGCCGTGCGTACCTTTATTGATATGACGGAACAGCCGATTCGCTTCGCGGACAAAGCACGCGAAGAGGACAATTTCATCCGTCTGATGACGCTGGCCAAACTGGACAATGCCTTCAGCATTAAAGCTGACGCATTCAAAGACAGTAGCTTCGAACGCATCCCGAACGAGGTCATTGACTCACTGGCGATCACGCCGGATTACCGTCAATTCTCCAGCCTGATGCACGCCGAGCGTAAACGTCGCCCTGCTGCGCTGCGTGACATCCTCGCGCTGCCGTGTGATTTGACCCACGTTGACAGCGAAGCGGAGTTTGGTCGTAAACTCGGCCGTTACTCACTGGTCAACAACGGTTTTGCTACCCGTGGATTGAAGTGTGAAGCGGTGGAAGGCAGCCTGAACCAGTTCGAGCTGCGCCTGATTGATTCCATCGCGGGCCTGAAGCCAGAAGATGAACGTCTGGAAGCGCTGGCACGTGCACTGAAAACCCGCTTTAGCGACGACATCGAAAGCAGCAGCGTGGCCGGCGGTGTATTGCACATCACCGCTTACGGTAAAGCGGCAGATTATCTGTCACTGATCTTTACCGCACTGCCCTCTCTGCCGCTGGAAGAGATTCAACCGGCACACGAAATTACCCGTACTTTCGCCTCAGGTGCGATGAGCCACGGTGCGTTGGTGGCACCTGCACACGAAGCGGTAGCGCACGGCACCAACATGGTCGGCGGCATGAGTAACTGTGGTGAAGGTGGCGAGCACTATTCCCGTCACGGCACCATCCGCGCGTCACGCATTAAGCAGTTGGCGTCAGGCCGTTTCGGCGTGTGGGCAGCTTATCTGGCCGATCCGATGCTGGAAGAGCTGGAGATCAAAATCGGTCAGGGCGCGAAGCCGGGTGAAGGCGGACAATTGCCTGCAGCGAAAGTCACCGTGGAGATCGCCGCCGCGCGTGGCGGTACGCCGGGTGTTGAGCTGGTGTCACCCCCACCGCACCACGACACCTACTCCATCGAAGATTTGGCGCAGTTGATCCACGACTGTAAGGCAGCGCGCGTGCGCGTTATCGTGAAACTGGTGTCTTCAGAAGGCATCGGTACTATCGCGGTGGGCGTGGCAAAAGCTGGCGCAGACGTCATTAACGTGGCAGGTAACACCGGTGGTACCGGTGCGGCCTCGGTCACCAGCCTGAAATACACCGGACGCGTTGCCGAAATCGGTATCGCTGAAGTGCATCAGGCGCTGTGCGCGAATGGCCTGCGTGACAAAGTGCAGCTGCGTTGCTCTGGCGCACAGCAAACCGGTAGCGACGTGATCAAGTCAGCCCTGCTCGGTGGCGACAGCTTCGAGTTCGGCACCACTGCGCTGATGATGCTGAAATGCGTAATGGCGAAAAACTGTAACGTTAAATGCCCGGCCGGTTTAACCACCAACGCCGAAGCCTTTGATGGCGATCCGCGTCAACTGGCACAGTACTTCGTTAACGTAGCGCAAGAAGTGCGTGAATTCCTCGCACGCCTCGGCCTGCGTTCACTGCGCGAAGCACGTGGCCGTTCTGACCTGCTGCACCTGATGGATCACCCACTGGAAGTCGGCAAGCTGGATCTGCGTGCGATGTTGACCGTGGTGCCAGAGCAGAAAATCGCGAAGCCGGTCTATCTGGAAAAAGATTTTGAGCTGGATGATGGCTGGGTTGAAGAGCTGAAAACACAGCTGCTCGACCAGGCGAGCCGCGATATCGCGCTCGGCGCAGGCATTACCCTGAACAACCGTAACAAGAGCGTGGGCGGCCAGTTGGCCATCGACATCGAGCGCATGCTCAACCACGAACTGTCTGCTGAACAACGTGCTGCACTGCCAGCCGTGTTCAAAGACGATCGCGGCCGTCATTACCTGGCACCGCGCACGGTGAATATCCACACCAGCGGTTCTGCTGGTCAGTCATTCGGTGCCTTCTGCAACGATGGTATGCAGATGAAGCACTACGGCACTTGTAACGATGGCGTGGGTAAAGGTCAGTGCGGTGGCGAGCTGGTGGTGATGTCACCAGGCGGCGGCGCGCAAGACAGCGATGGCAACGTGCTGATCGGTAACTTCGCGCTGTTTGGTGCGACCGGTGGTCGTTTGTTCGTACAAGGCCAGGCGGGCGATCGTTTCGCGGTTCGTAACTCCGGTGCAACCGCAGTCGTCGAAGGCGTCGGCGATTTCTGCTGCGAATACATGACCAATGGTGCAATTCTGAACCTCGGCACCTTTGGTAAAGGTTTCGGCAACGGTATGAGCGGTGGCTTTGCTTACCAGTACGACCCGTACGGTGCTCTGGCAGGACATGCAGCAGGAGACTCCGTGCTGTTCGGTTCTATCGCTGACGAAGATGAGCTGGCGCAGGTGCACAAGCAAGCGGTACTGACCATGCTGAACTGGCATCTGGAAGCCACGCAATCTCCTCGTGCAGCCTGGCTGCTGGAGAACTGGGAAACCGAGTGCCACCACTTTGTCTATGTGATGCCGCGTTCGCTGCTGCTGTATCAAGACGGCGGCGAGATCCTGAAAGCGAAATCGCGCAAGGATCTGCTGGAAGAGCTGTCGACGTCACTGGCTGCACATCAGGTTGCCAAATTCAAAGCGGCCTGGCGCACGGGTAAAACCATTGCGGATGGCGCCGTACCGGCTTACGGTGCGACCGATACGGCAGAAATGTTCGTGTTGCTCAACAACTACACCGTGCTGAGCTTCGCGCAGCAGCTGGCGCTGGGCAAACTGCCGAAAGGCACGCCTGTTGAAGATGCTGCGGTTGAGAAAGCGGTTCGTAACCTGCTGATGACCGAAGATTTTGCGCTGGTGAGCAAACTGCAACGCCATGCACGTTCTGCCATTGAGAGCTACAGCGATGACGAACTGGCGAGTCTGATTGCAGCAAAACGTATGTCCGATTACAAAGCAGCATTAACGCAACGCAACATTCGCTCCATGGACAGCCTGGCGACCTATGGCTGGATCATTTATCAGGATGCCCGCAACCGTGAGGTGCTTGGCCATCTGCCTGATTTCGAAGAGCTGTTTGCACGCGCCGCGCTGCCAGAAATCGCCGCTGCTGTCGGGAAACTTTCCTGATAGCAGCACCAATGAATGTGTGTATATTGACTGAACATCACGAGACGGGTTTGAGTACAGATATCCATGAAGATTCCTTACATTCCTGAAGATGCGCCGTTTAACGGCGAACAGAAATACTGGCTGGCGGGTTTTCTCGCCGGTCTCCACTCGCGTCTGTTGGTATTAGAAGATAAGCAGACGGCACCTGCGGCCGGTGGCGCCACCAACACGCAGTTGCACATTCTGTTCGGTTCACAGACCGGCAATGCTGAAGCGCTGGCGCAAACTGCCGCAAAAGCCGCGCGTGCCAAAGGTCTGGTGCCGGTGGTTCAGGCATTGGGCGAAGTGGACCTGGACGTGTTCGCCACCATGCGCCATGTGCTGATTGTCACCTCCACCTACGGTGAAGGCGAAATGCCGGACAACGCACAGCTGTTCTGGCAGGCACTTTCTGCCAGCACCGCACCACGCCTGGAGCAGATGCATTTTGCTATCCTGGCGATCGGTGATACCGGATACGATGGCTTCTGTCAGGCCGGTAAGTTCTTCGATATGCGTCTGGAACAGCTGGGTGCAAAACGTGTCTTTGACCGCATCGATTGCGATATCGACTTCGAAGAGCCGTCGAGTGCATGGATTGGCGATGCAATGCCACAATTTGCCGCCAGTGCGGGCAGCAGTGGCACGGTATTAGAGAGCGCGCCAGAAGCACCTGTCATTCCAGGTAGCAACAAACAGAACCCTTACGCGGCTGCATTGGCGACCAACAAGCGTCTGTCAGGTGAGTCGTCGGCGAAAGATATTCGTCACTTTGAATTCGACCTCACCGACAGCGGCCTGAAATATGAAGCCGGTGATGCGTTGGGTGTGATCCCAGTGAACGATGCTGAGCTGGTTAGCCTGCTGTTGAGCGAATTGAAAGCGGATTACGAAACGCCAGTACCTGGCTTTGATCGTAACCTCGGCGACCTGCTGACCTATCAGTTCGAAATCTCTGAGCCATCGCGCAAACTGATTGAGTGGGTGGGTCAGCACACTGCCAACCAGGAACTGCTGCACGTATTACAGCACGACGATAAAGACACGCTGGCTAACTGGCTGTGGGGCAAAGACACGCTGGACCTGCTGCAGCTTGAGTTGAAGCGCACGCTGTCTGTTCCAGAACTGGTGGCGATGCTGCGTCCGTTGCAGCACCGTGCGTATTCCATCTCTTCCAGCTCCAAAACGCATCCGAATCAGGTACACCTGACGATTGCTTCCGTGCGCTATCACAGCGGTGGCCGTGAGCGTAAAGGCGTATGTTCAACCTACCTGGCTGAGCGCGTGCGCCGTGGTGAGAAGCCAGCGATCTTTATTTCGCCAAACAAAGCGTTCCGCGTGCCGGCTAACGGCAATGCTCCGCTGATTATGGTTGGACCTGGCACCGGTATTGCCCCGTTCCGTGCCTTCCTGCAGGAACGCCAGTCAACCGGCGCTGAAGGTAAGAACTGGCTGTTTTTCGGCGATCAGCATCAGGAACACGACTACATTTATGAAGATGAGCTTAACGGCTGGCAGCAAAGCGGTCTGTTAACACATCTCGACCTGGCATTCTCACGCGATCAGGAAGAGAAGATCTACGTGCAGAATCGTATGCTGGAAAAAGGCGCTGAGCTGTATGCCTGGCTGCAGGATGGCGCGTACTTCTATGTTTGTGGCGATGCTTCGCGCATGGCGAAAGATGTGGATGCAGCGCTGTATGAAGTGGTGCGCCAGTTTGGTGGACTCTCTAGCGAACGTGCAGCGGCTTACATTGACCAGTTGAAGAAAGATAAGCGCTATCTGCGTGACGTCTACTAAGACCCATAAAAAGGAAGCTGATGAGCTTCCTTTTTAACATCTGCTGTCGCGGCACGATGAATCGCACCATGTAAACGCGGGTCAGATGCGCGATCAATCGCGCCGTTATTGAGAAATGCATCCATAAAAAAACGGGCCAATTGGCCTAATGCCGATCAGTTAAGGATCAGTTGAACGATCCAGTGGCTGTGTAAGAATCCGGAAACGCTTCGTTTCCGGATTTTTTTATGCAGCTCAGTCAGGCCCTTGATATCGTCTCTCGTTACGA
>NZ_VWXC01000027.1:0-70363 GCF_011752685.1 Candidatus Pantoea communis | reverse complement strand
CAGAGATGGTCAGACTGCCGGGACGACGGGAGCGCTCGTTCCCAAGGGTGGTGAAAGAGAGACCCTATAAATATCCGACAGCAAGAAGAAAAAATGCCAGTCAGGCTTAACTGACTGGCATTAGGCCTGATAGCCGGGATTTTCTTTTTTTCGTCATGACCAGCCGAAGCGTTACCAGCCGAGCGCCTCACCGACCAACAGATAGAGATTCAATGCCACCACCAGCACCACTATCAGGCGTCCGGCGTTCTGCATCAGCCGCGAATTGACCATCTCATCGCCCATCAACTCGCGGTTGCCGGTAAAGGCCAACAGCGGGATCAATGCCAGTGCGATACCGAAACTCAACAGTACCTGGCTCATCACCAGAATGCGCGTTGGATCCCATCCGGCCCAGATCACGATAAAGGAAGGCAGCATGGTGATGGTGCGACGTAGCCACAGCGGAATATGGAAGCGAATAAAGCCCTGCATCACGACTTGTCCCGCCAGTGTTCCCACCACGGTAGAAGACAAGCCTGCCGCCACCAGACTTAATCCAAACACAATGGCTGCTGCGCGGCCCAACAAAGGTTGCAGCGTCAAATACGCCTGGTCGAGATCCACAATGCTGGTGTGCCCGCTGAAGTGGAAAGCTGCCGCCGCAGTCGCCATCATCGCCAGATTGACAAAGCCGGCAATGGTCATGGCAATCGCCACATCGAGTTTAGTGGACGAGTAGCGATCCGCTTTGCTGCCAATGTTACCGTGTTGCGTCAGTGCCGAGTGCAGGTAAATCACATGCGGCATGATGGTGGCACCCAGCACACCGGCAGCGAGGAACACGGCGTCAGAGGTGGGCAGCGAAGGCAACGCCATACCGGTGACCAATTCACTCACTTTCGGCTGCGAGAAAAACAGCTCAACAATATAGGCAGCGGCGACAAACAGCAGCAGGCCGCCAATCACCAACTCCAGCGGCTTCTGCCCCCGGCTTTGCAGCATCAAAATCAGGTAGGTGGCGACACCGGTGAGCACGGCGCCTTGCAGTAGCGAAATCCCCAGCAATAATTTAAAGCCGAGTGCCGCACCGATAAATTCCGCGAGGTCAGTGGCCATGGCGATGATTTCCGCCTGCACCCAATAGAACCACACTGCCGGGCGTGGAAAGCGATCGCGGATATGCTCGGCAAGGTTTTTACCGGTGGCGATGCCAAGTTTGGCTGACATCAGCTGAATCAGCATCGCCATCACATTGGCCCAGACCACCACCCACAGCAGTTTGTAGCCGTAGGCCGCACCCGCCTGAATATTGGTGGCAAAGTTACCGGGATCGATATAACCAATTGCCGCGATGAAGGCAGGGCCAAGCAGCGCGAGCTTGATTTTTCTGGCTCCGCGAGCGGCGCGCTCAGCAGTGCGACTTTCTGACATAGTGTGGACCCTGTCCTAACGCTTGTTGACCCATGCAGCTTAACGGGCGCTCAAGGCAAGTGAAATTTGATTATAGTTATCGTAATAATAGATGGTGCTATGAAGTATAGCCATTGCTATACCTTGCGGTAAAGCCAGTTCTTGCCAAAATGTTTGCAACAGGAATCACTCTACTCCCGGGTTATTTTATAGACAATGTTTTTGTGGATATTTCTTGTGAAGGCTTTGTGAAGAGGTTGTGAGCGGTGAGACTATTCTTAGAAATTTGTCGATACCGAATACTTATAATGTGGTTTTGATCTCGTTTTTAAGTAACGCGTTACATAGAATACGCAACAAAATACAACCCTCCTCAAATTTGGAGCCGACATGTCCCATATTTTGCACTTTCTTTTGGCATTAGTGGTGGTAGCCGTACTGGCCTTACTGGTCAGTCACGATCGTAAAAGCATCCGTATTCGTTACATCGTACAGCTTCTGGTGATCGAAGTTTTGCTGGCGTGGTTCTTCCTCAACTCTGAAGCGGGCCTCGGCTTCGTCAAAGGGTTTGCGGGTCTGTTTGATCATCTGCTGAAGTATGCTGCCGAAGGGACTAACTTCGTATTCGGCAACATGAACGACAAAGGCCTGGCGTTCTTCTTCCTGAATGTTCTGTGCCCGATCGTGTTTATCTCCGCGCTGATCGGTATTTTGCAGCATTTCCGTATCCTGCCTTGGGTGATCCGCGGCATCGGTACCGTGCTGTCAAAAGTCAACGGTATGGGCAAACTGGAATCCTTCAACGCCGTAAGCTCTCTGATTTTGGGACAGTCAGAAAACTTTATCGCGTATAAAGATATCCTTGGCAAAATGTCACAGCGTCGCATGTACACCATGGCTGCTACGGCAATGTCGACAGTTTCCATGTCCATCGTCGGCGCTTATATGACTATGCTGCAGCCGAAATATGTGGTGGCCGCGCTGGTATTGAACATGTTCAGCACCTTCATTGTGTTGTCACTGATCAACCCTTACCGCGTCGATAGCGAAGAAGATCTGCAGTTGCAGGATCTGCACAAAGGTCAGAGCTTCTTCGAGATGCTGGGCGAATATATCCTTGCCGGTTTCAAAGTGGCGATCATCGTTGCCGCCATGCTGATTGGTTTTATCGCCCTGATTTCTGGCCTGAATGCGCTGTTTGACCTGATCTTCGGCATCAGCTTCCAGGGTGTGCTGGGTTATGTATTCTACCCGTTTGCGTGGGTGATGGGCGTGCCGTCCAGTGAAGCGCTGCAGGTCGGCAGCATCATGGCAACCAAACTGGTTTCTAACGAATTCGTCGCAATGATGGATCTGCAGAAAATTGCCGGTCAGCTGTCACCGCACGCAGAAGGAATCCTGTCTGTGTTCCTCGTCTCCTTCGCTAACTTCTCCTCTATCGGGATTGTGGCGGGTGCGATTAAGGGCTTGAACGAAGAACAGGGTAACGTGGTTTCTCGCTTCGGCCTTAAACTGCTGTACGGCTCAACCCTGGTGAGCGTGCTTTCTGCCGCTATCGCCGGTCTGGTTCTGGCCTTCTGATGTTCAGGGCGAGCTGCGGCTCGCCCTTCTCTTCTTAATTATGCCTTTCTGTTCTATCTTGCATTTCCCCCCTTTTATCCCCGTCATTCGCCGCTTCCCCGCCTGACGCAAAACCTTTTCACAATATTGAATTTCCGTCCCGGTTGCCTGCGCCCGTAGCTTTTCTCCATAACGTCACATCTGGAGAATCGTATGAGCATTCAATTTCTTGGCATGATTGGCCACCGCCTGGCTTCAGAGATCATTCCCGCTAGCGGGCCGCTGTTCGATAAAGATTACATCGCGCGTTTCGCCCGCGCCCATGAAGAAGCCGGGTTCGACCGCATTCTGGTGGGCTATTGGTCCGATCAACCAGATGGTTTTCTGGTGACCGCACATGCTGCGGCACACACCTCAACACTGAAATTCCTGCTGGCACACCGTCCGGGCTTTGTCGCACCGACTCTGGCCGCACGCAAGCTGGCAACGTTGGATCAACTGACCGATGGTCGGCTGCCCGTGCATATCATCAGCGGCGGTAGCGATGTCGAGCAGCGTCGTGATGGTGACTTCCTGAATAAAGCCGAACGCTATGCGCGCAGCGATGAGTTTCTTGCCGTGCTAAAGCAGAGTCTGGAATCCAGCCAGCCTTATGATCACAAGGGACATTTTTACCAGGCTGAGCAGGCGTTTTCCGCCATCAAACCTGCGCAGAAAAAGCTGCCGATATACTTTGGTGGATCGTCTCAGGAAGCGATTGATGTCGCTGCGCGCCATGCCGATGTCTTTGCCCTGTGGGGCGAACCGCTGAAAGGTGCGGAAGAGACGGTGCGCAATGTACGAGCCGCTGCGGCTCAGCACGGGCGTGAAATTGATTTCAATATCTCGTTCCGTCCGATTATCGGTAAAACCGAGAAGGAAGCCTGGGAGCGGGCCGAACATATCCGTGAGCTGGCTGAAAAACAGTTACACGACACCGGCTTTGCGTTTGGCAAACCTAAACCACAAAGCGTCGGCGCACAGCGCCTGCTGGCTGCCGCCAATGAAGGCGATCGTCTGGACAAAGTGTTATGGACCGGCGTAGCGAAACTGGTACAGGGCGGCTACAACTCCACCGCACTGGTAGGCACCGCCGATCAGGTTTCCGATGCGCTGCTGGATTACTATCGCCTGGGTATTCACAGCGTGCTGATTCGCGGCTTCGATCCGCTGAATGATGCGGTGGAATATGGCGAGGAGCTGATTCCGCTGACGCGTGAGAAAGTCGCGGCGCTAAACGCCGCTAACAAAAGGAGCGCCTGATGCGGCTGGCAACTCTCTTTACAGGCGTTGCGCTGGCGCTCTCCACGCTCCATCCGCTGTTCGCTGCTGATAAAGTCACACTGCGCCTGGGCGATGTTAAAGGGGATCGTTTTGCCGCGTTAAAATCGTCAGGCGAACTCCACAACCTGTCTTACGGCCTGAAACTTACGGCTTTTGATCCCGCTTTGCCGGGAGATAAATCATGAGTGCCTATCAGCATCATCGTTTACGCGACTTTGTCGGTAACCTTGCCATCTTGCTCGACCAGAATCCCGATGAAGCCACTGTTTTGCAACAGGGCAGCGCCTGGCTGGGCGAGCTGATCCAACATGACGACTGGCTGGACGAGGCTTACTCTCAGCCGCATCCCGAACACTATCAACAATATCTGCTGTACGCCGATGCCCGGCAGCGCTTTTCAGTTGTGAGCTTCGTCTGGGGGCCTGGCCAGCAAACCCCGATTCACGACCATCGCGTATGGGGATTAATTGGCATGCTGCGCGGTGCGGAGATATCGCAATCCTGGCAGCCCGGGCCGAACGGCCTGCAGCCAGAAGGTGCGCCGATACGGCTTGATCCCGGCAACGTCGAAGCCGTCTCTCCCACCGTGGGGGATATTCATCGCGTCAGCAATGCCTATGACGATCGCGTGTCAATCAGCATCCACGTGTATGGCGCCAATATCGGCGCGGTAAAACGCGCGGTGTATCGCGAAGACGGCAGTGAAAAACAGTTTATCTCCGGTTACAGCAACCGTTACTTACCGAACATTTGGGATCTATCACATGAGTAAAACCGTTTTCCCTTTCCGCCAGGCTGCGGACATTCTTGAGGCTCTGCGTCAGCAGCAGGAAGTGGCGATTGTTGATGTGCGCGACGAAGCACTGTTTGCCACCGGCCATCCGCTGTTTGCGGTGAATATCCCGCTTTCCAAACTTGAACTGGAACTGTTAGATCGCATCCCGCAACTGACGACAGCTATCACGCTTTATGATAACGGCGAAGGACTGGCGCTGACGGCTGCGGAACGAATTGCAGCACTGGGTTACAGCAATATAGCGCTGTTAAAAGAGGATTTGGCCGGGTGGCAGGCTGCGGGCGGGGAGCTGTTTATTGACGTGAATTCACCGAGCAAAGCCTTTGGTGAACTGGTTGAACATCACAATCACACCCCTTCCCTGTCAGCTGATGAAGTGCACAGCTTAATCAACAGCGACGCCAATGTAGTGGTGCTGGATGCGCGCCGCTTTGATGAATACCAGACCATGAGCATTCCAGGCGCCACCAGCGTGCCGGGCGGTGAGCTGGTGTTGCGCGTGCGTGATCTCGCGCCATCACCGGAAACCACGGTGATTGTGAACTGTGCGGGCCGCACGCGCAGCATCATCGGCGCCCAGTCGCTGGTGAATGCCGGTATCCGTAATCCGGTGTTTGCGCTGCGCAACGGCACGATTGGCTGGACGCTGGCAGGACACGACCTGGATAAAGGTCAGTCGCACCGCTACGGTGAAACCAGCGAAACGGCACAGCGCCAGGCGGCGAGTAACGCACGAGGCATTGCCGATCGCGCAGGCGTAGAGCGTATCCCGCTGGCCACGCTCAAGCGCTGGCAGCAGGAACCGCGCACCACTTACCTTTTCGACGTGCGTGATGCAGACGAATATGCGTTGGGTCATCTGCCCGGCAGTCGTCATGTACCAGGCGGACAGCTGGTGCAGGAAACCGATCATTACGCCAGCGTGCGCGGTGCACGTATTGTGCTGATTGATGACGATGGCGTGCGTGCCAATATGACTGCATCCTGGCTGGCGCAGCTTGGCTGGCAGGTGTCAGTGCTGGAAGAGTTGCAGGCCAGTGATTTCACTGCCACCGGTGCCTGGAAAGCGCAGGTTCCTGCGGTTGCACAGCCAGAGTTTATTTCTCCGCAGCAACTGGCGGAGTGGCTGGAGGAAGGTCAGACCCAGGTACTGGACTTCACCACGCGCGCCAATCACCTCAACAGTCATATTCCGGGAGCAGGCTGGCTGCTGCGTTCAACGCTGCAAAAAGAGGGCAAAGCCATACTGCCTGCGGCACGACGTTATGTGCTGACCTGCGGCAGCAGCCTGTTGGCCGGATATGCGGTTGAACAGGTGGCGGAACTCACCGGCAAGCCAGTGTTTGTGCTGGAGGGTGGCAATGCGGCCTGGCGCGCAGCGCAGCTGCCCACCGAGCAGGGCGACCAGCAGTTGCTGTCTCCGGCGATTGATCGCTATCGCCGTCCGTATGAAGGCACCGATATCGCACCTGCTGTGATGCAGGCGTATCTGGATTGGGAATACGGTCTGGTGGCGCAGTTGGATCGTGATGGCACGCACGGCTTCCGCGTGTTGCCTGCACAAGAACAAGCCGCAACCGCTTAATTCTTAGTGCCATGAATTGCGCCGCGACCAGATTGTGCATAATTTCAGTGCACACTAAGCTCTGGCGGCACGATTTATGGCGCACTCTGATGCAGTGCTGAACGCTGAACGGAATAATCATCTCAGCGCGTGAGAAACTGCTGCGGTGCGATTCATTGCGCCCCTAATGAGAGGCTGGTGCTGAATGGGTGAGATCATCTCAGCGCACAGGAAGAAGCACGCGCGATTTACGGCGCATTTCGTCGAGATACTTGATATCAAAAGATGGGCGCATTTCAGAACGCTGGGAGTTGTCGTCACACGAATAATGACGCCATTCTGCATACGAAATGAGCAATTATAAATTCAGTCAGTGTTAGATTGTGATGCTATAGTTCAGGACGAACAGAGATTTGGTGGAGATAAGCGGGATCGAACCGCTGACCTCTTGCATGCCATGCAAGCGCTCTCCCAGCTGAGCTATACCCCCACATCTGGAAATCTTTTTCAGTGCATCGTTAAAAACGATTTGGTGGAGATAAGCGGGATCGAACCGCTGACCTCTTGCATGCCATGCAAGCGCTCTCCCAGCTGAGCTATACCCCCAGCACCGAAAAAAGTCGATTTAACTCGACGGACGGCATCATATGAAACCGCTCCCTGAGTGTCAACGCCAAATTCTCGTTCTGTGTTCAATCGCTGAAAAAGGCGGCAACGCCCTACCGTAATGGCTTTTTTTTCAGCACAACTGTGCAACCCGTTAACGTATTTTCGCATTTAACACCCTGCAACCGAGGTTAAATCAGGGTTAAAGATGTTAGGAATAATCTTGTGTTCGTTACGGGTAAGTGTAAAACTTAGCGCGCTAATTAACCGGTCAACCTTCCAGGGTATATCACTCTTTGATCGGCCAGCATTTTCCCCTTGTTCAATAAAAGAAAAGTGAAATATGTCGCTGCATACACCGAAAGAGATCGCCCAACTGGCGATTCAAGCGGGCGTGGCTAAAAGCCGTTTGCCTGTTTCCACCTTATTGATCCTTGGTTTTATGGCCGGTGCCTTTATTGCCACTGGTTTTCTGTTGGATCTGCATGTTATCAACCAACTGCCTGCTGAATGGGGCTCCTTTGGCGGCTTCCTCGGCGCGGCGGTGTTCCCGGTTGGCCTGATTCTAACCGTTCTGGCCGGTGGTGAACTGTTGACCGGCAACATGATGACCTTACCGATTGCGTGGTTCGCTCGCCGCATCAGTGGTTTAAGCGTGCTGCGCAACTGGTTCTGGGTCACCATTGCCAACTTTATTGGCAGCATCGCGGTCGCCTGGTTCTTTGGTCATATGCTCGGTATGACCGAAGGCGATTATCTGAAAAAGACCGTGGCAATTGCGCATGCCAAAGTGAATGCGGATTTCCTGCACGCCTTCATTTCCGGCATTGGTTGCAACTGGCTGGTGTGTCTGGCGGTGTGGTTAGCCTTCGCCAGTAAAGATATGGTCGGCAAAATCTTTGGCATGTGGTTCCCGGTGATGGCCTTCGTGGCAATTGGCTTCCAACACGTGGTGGCGAACATGTTTATTGTGCCCGCCGCGATTTTTGCCGGACAAATGAGCTGGGCAGACTTTGCGCCAAACGTGATTGCCGTCTTCCTCGGCAACGGCGTGGGCGGTGCAATATTTGTTGGTCTCACCTATTTCCTTGCTTTCCGTCCTGCACAAGCTGAAACCAGCGAAGCTTAATATCCGATTTATGCCTTTTGTCATGAGACAAGAGGCATTTTCCTGCCTGATTACTTTTCCCCGTTACGTTTTGTTGTAATATGTACAGCTAATGTATTTAACAGGGACAGCATCGTGAAAAAGGAATGGCTCACCCCCGAGGAGCTCGCGCTGGAAACGGGCTACAGTCGGCAAACGGTGAATAAATGGATCAAACGCGAAAACTGGACAACCACGCCCAAGCCCGGTGTACAGGGTGGTAAGGCGCGATTGATTCATATTGATGAGCGTGTAAAAAGCTTTGTTCAGTCTACCCGCCACGCGACCGAGCCGGCGGCCAATTACGGTGCTCAACAAAATACGTTACCTGCGTTATTAATTAATTCTGTCCAGCAAATGACAGCCGCTGAGCAAGATCAACTGGCCGCATTGTTGCTGCGCGAGGGGATAAGTGGTGTGCTGGAACGGCTAGGGATTAAAGAAGATTAAAAAAAGCCGGGCGCTCATGCTCCCGGCTTTTTTAATGCCCGCGATAAGTGAAGCGGCAACGTTACAGGCTGCCGCTAACTCAATTAAGCCTGGGCTTCACGCTCAGCAATGAAGGCCAGCGCTTTTTCGATACGGGCCACGCTGCGGCTGCGACCAATCGCTTCAACCGTCACATCCAGTGCCGGAGACTGGCCTGCACCGGTGACCGCCACGCGCAGTGGCATGCCCACTTTACCCATACCCAATTCCAGCGCATCAGCAGCACCCTGAATCGCGTTGTGCACATTCTCGGCATTCCACTCGCTGTCGCTCAGCGCAGCCAGTTTGTCACGCACCACTTCCAGTGGCTGGCGTGCAACAGGACGCAGATGTTTCTTCGCCGCGTCAGCATCAAAGGCTTCAAACTCTTCATAGAAGTAACGGCAGGAAGCCGCGATCTCGACCAGCGTTTTGCAACGCTCACCCAGCAGCGTCACCAGCTTCGCCAGTTCCGGACCGGTGCGGGTATCGATATTCTGTTGCTCGATGTGCCACTGCAGCTGCGTTGCCACGTATTCTGGCGGCAGCGTATTAATGTAGTGATGGTTCAGCCACTGCAGTTTTTCGGTGTTAAACGCACTGGCAGATTTACTCACGGCATCCAGAGTAAACAGCTCGGCCATCTCAGCCACGCTGAAAATTTCCTGGTCGCCATGTGACCAGCCCAGACGCACCAGATAGTTGAGCAGCGCTTCCGGCAGATAGCCGTCATCACGGTACTGCATCACACCGACTGCGCCATGGCGTTTCGACAGCTTCTTACTGTCATCACCCAGGATCATTGAGACGTGCGCGTAGGTTGGCACCTCTGCACCAATCGCTTTAAGAATGTTGATCTGGCGTGGCGTGTTGTTGATGTGGTCTTCACCACGGATCACGTGAGTGATGCCCATATCCCAGTCATCCACCACCACACAGAAGTTGTAGGTTGGTGAACCATCGGTGCGGCGGATGATCAGATCATCCAGCTCCTGATTGCTGAACTCAATTGGACCACGGATCTGGTCGTCAAAAATGACCGAACCTTCTTGCGGATTACGGAAACGCACCACGCAAGGCTCATCCGCCGCATGATGTTCATGGCTGTCACGGCAGCGGCCGTCATAGCGTGGCTTCTCGCCTTTCGCCATCTGCTCTTCACGCAGCGCTTCTAAACGCTCTTTAGAGCAATAGCATTTATAAGCAGTACCTGCTGCTACCATCTCATCGATGACCGCGTTGTAACGATCAAAGCGCTTCGTCTGATAGTACGGGCCTTCATCCCACTGCAGGTTTAGCCAGTTCATGCCATCCATGATGGCTTCAATGGCTTCCGGCGTTGAACGTTCCAGATCGGTATCTTCGATACGCAGAACGAATTCGCCCTTGTTGTGGCGAGCATAAAGCCAGGAATAAAGAGCAGTACGGGCACCGCCCACATGCAGGTAGCCCGTTGGGCTGGGTGCGAAGCGAGTTTTGATTTTCATTCAGCATTGCCTTAGATGCGCAGGTTTCTTTGTCTGGATGACAAAAAAACGGGTTAACGCGAAAAAACAGTGCGCATATTCTAGCAGGTGGGACGCTTTCCTCAATGACTCTCGCGGCGGCATCACAGATTGAAGTGCGTTTTTCTGCTAATAAAACCAGCACATTGGCTAAAAGCGCGGCATGCTGCCTAAATTTAAAGCGAACGCACATTTATGTTTTAAAAAGCGTTGACTCACTTCGAAGGATCCCTATAATGCGACTCCACACAGCGGGGGTGATTAGCTCAGTTGGTAGAGCATCTCCTTTACACGGAGGGGGTCGGCGGTTCGAGCCCGTCATCACCCACCACTCTAAAAGTGGCTCGCAGTGTACAAGAGTTTGAAGAGTAAGATATGGGCGATTAGCTCAGTTGGTAGAGCATCTCCTTTACACGGAGGGGGTCGGCGGTTCGAGCCCGTCATCGCCCACCATATCTTAGTCAGATGACACTCTTGTTAAGCAGTTCCGAAGTGGGCGATTAGCTCAGTTGGTAGAGCATCTCCTTTACACGGAGGGGGTCGGCGGTTCGAGCCCGTCATCGCCCACCACTTCGGGTCGTTAGCTCAGTTGGTAGAGCAGTTGACTTTTAATCAATTGGTCGCAGGTTCGAATCCTGCACGACCCACCAATGTAGAAAGGCGCCCTAAAGGCGCCTTTTTGCTATCTGCTATTTGCCCACCCTCACAAAACCTTTGCAAACACTTAACGCTTTGTGTGCTCAAGCCGTTTTATCCCCTTGCCGATAACGATAATGGTCTATTGCAAGGAGAAAACCATGTCTACTATCTCAAGTGTTAGCAGTGTCAGTACCGCAAGCAGCGGTAGCGGTTCAACGTCAGAAATTGCCAGCCTGAATAAACAGATTCAAAGCATCACCAAAGAAATTAAAGATTTATCCAGTGATGACTCCCTGACAGATGAGCAAAAATCTGAACAGGAACAGATGTTGCAATCGCAGATTCAGATGATTGAAGCGCAGATTGCACAAATCGAGCAGCAGGCAGCAGAAAAAGCACAACAGAAACAAGAAGCACAGCAGCCCACGACGGAAAGTGCCACCAGCGCCCAGAAAGCCGATGGCATTAACCGTCCGACCGAGACCAATCAGATCAACGTTTACGTCTAAAACGCCGGTTTGAGAGCACGTTGTTGCGCCAGCAGGCCTGCTTGTTGGCGCACTTCCTGCCAGATCGCTTCCGCAGCGGGTGTCAGAGAGCGATTTTTGCGTTTAATCAGCATCAGATTTCGATGGATTTCCGGATAGAGGCGTCGCACCGTCAGTTTCCGCCCCGCCGGCAGCGGTAACGCCAGCGCAGGCAAAATGCTGATGCCAATACCGGCTTCCACCATCGGAAACAGCGTGGCGGGATGGCCAATTTCCTGCACCACCTGCACCTGAATCGATAACTGCTGCAGCGCCGCATCCACCAGAAGACGACTTCCTGAAGCATAATCCTGCAAAACCAGGTTGCGCCCCGCCAGCATCGTCCATTCCGCTCGCTCGACCTGGGCCAAAACATCATCCGCATGGCACAACAATAAGAACGGCTCCTGCAAAATCGCTTCGTAATCCAGATCGGCATCCCCTAGCGGCCCGATGACAATGCCAAAATCCACCTCCGCATTGCGCACGCTTTGCAGCACTGACTGCTGAGCCCGATCGTGCAGGATGACGCGGATATCCGGATAACGTTGCTGGCTACTCGCCAGACACTGCGGCATTAGATTTGCCGAAGGTGTCTGGCTGGCGGCAACACGTACGGTGCCACTGCGCTGCTCGCCGTAACTGCGCACATCCAGCAGCGTCGTGTTTAACTCCTCCAGCAACCGTTCCAGCCGCGATGCCAGCTGGTGCCCCGCTTCCGTCAGCATCACTTCACGCGTGGTGCGATCCAGCAAACGCACGCCCATTTCCGCTTCCAGCTCTTTAATACTGTGGCTAACCGCCGACTGGCTGAGCCCAATCGCCTGCCCTGCCTGGCTAAAACTGCCCTGCTGCGCCACAGCCACAAAGGTGCGTAACTGACGTAAGGTGTAATTCATCGATATCGCTCATAGATTGATGCAATAAATCAATTTTATTTCTAAACCTAGCTGGCGCACAATCAGCACCATCTTTTTTATTTTAACCGGATTGTAACAATGGGCTTTTTACGACTCGACCCGATGATGGTCAAACTCATCATCACTGTACTGTTGGCCAGCTTCATCCCGGCCAAAGGCGGGTTTGTCGATTTCTTTGAATACCTGACCACTGCCGCCATCGCCCTGCTGTTCTTTATGCACGGTGCCAAGCTGTCACGCGAGAAAATCATTGCCGGCAGCAGCCACTGGCGTTTGCATCTGTGGATCATGTGCAGCACTTTCGTGGTGTTCCCGATTCTTGGCTTGCTGCTGGTGTGGTGGCATCCGGTGAACGTCGGGCCAGAGATTTATACCGGCTTCATTTATCTGTGTATTCTGCCTGCCACCGTGCAGTCTGCGATTGCCTTCACCTCCATGGCGGGGGGGAACGTGGCGGCTGCGGTCTGTGCCGCTTCGGCATCCAGCCTGCTGGGCGTATTCATCTCGCCGCTGCTGGTGAATCTGGTGATGAACGTCCATAGCGATGCGCCGAGCAACGGTCTGGAGCAGATTGGCAAAATCATGCTGCAACTGCTGGTGCCGTTTGTGATTGGTCATATGTCTCGTCGCTGGATTGGCGGCTGGGTGGAGAAACATCGCAGCCTGATTGGTAAAACTGACCAGACCTCGATTCTGTTAGTGGTCTACTCCGCGTTCAGTGAAGCGGTGGTCAATGGTATCTGGCATCGCGTGGGTGTGGATACGCTGCTGTGGATTCTGGCAGGCAGCGTGCTGATTCTGTTTGTGGCGCTGGCGATTAACCTGGGTGCCTCGCGTCTGTTTGGTTTCAGCCGCGCCGATGAAATCGTGGTGCTGTTCTGTGGTTCGAAAAAGAGTCTCGCTAATGGCGTGCCGATGGCCAATATCCTGTTCCCGGCCAGCTCAGTGGGGATTATCGTGCTGCCGCTGATGATCTTCCATCAGGTGCAGTTGATGGTCTGCTCCTTCATCGCTCAACGCTATAAAGCGGGCAATGAGAAGCGGCTGGCGCAACAGCAAGTTGAAGCACAAAAATCATAAGTAAAATGGCCCGCGATTGCGGGCCATTTTGTTATTCACTGCGCTTGAGGGGTTTAACTAACCCCTGCAATCCTTCAATTTTGATCGCTAAGGTCAGTTGCATCAGCTCGCCCAACTTCCCTGCCGGAAATTCATTTTTACGCGCAAACCACAGCAGATACTCCTCTGGCACATCAATCAGCATACGGCCTTTATACTTGCCGAACGGCATAGCGGTATTGGCAATTTCAACCAGCTGATGTTTGTCCACGTTAAGCTCCCAGTAGCCGAATCATTTCCGCTTCATCAATCACCGGAATACCAAGCTCCTGCGCTTTCGCCAGTTTGGAACCCGCTGCTTCGCCAGCGATCAGTAAGTCTGTTTTCTTCGACACGCTGCCGCTCACTTTCGCGCCCAGCGCGACTAAACGTTCTTTGGCATCATCGCGATTCATCTGTGACAGCGATCCGGTCAGCACCACGGTCTTGCCGGCAAAAGGACTGTCGATCTCTTCAACATTCACCACTTCCAGCTTTGGCCAATGCACACCCACCTCTTCGGTGAGTTCGCGGATGACTTCGCGATTGCTCTCTTCTTCCATGAAATTACGCACGTGTGCCGCCACCACTTTACCCACGTCCTGCACCGCAATCAGCGCATCCAGATCGGCGTTCATCACCTTCTCAAGATCGCCAAAATGATTGGCCAGATTGGCCGCAGTGGCTTCGCCGACTTCACGAATCCCCAGCGCATACAGGAAGCGAGGGAGCGTGGTGAGTTTGGCTTTTTCAAGCGCATCCACCACATTTTGCGCTGATTTAGGCCCCATGCGATCCAGTCCGGTCAGCTTGCCCGCCGTCAAACGGAACAAATCGGCAGGTGTTTGTACGTACTCTTTTTCGACCAGCTGATCGATAATTTTGTCGCCCATGCCGTCAACATCCATCGCACGACGAGAAACAAAATGCTTAAGCGCCTCTTTACGCTGAGCACCACAAATCAGCCCACCGGTACAACGGGTAACGGCTTCGCCTTCCACGCGCTCCACATCGGAGCCACACACCGGGCAATGGCTGGGGAAGACGATTTCACGGGTATCATCCGGACGTTCGGATTCCACCACGTTGACCACCTGCGGAATCACATCTCCGGCGCGGCGAATCACCACTTTGTCGCCAATGCGCAGGCCAAGACGCGCGATTTCATCGGCGTTGTGCAGTGTGGCATTACTCACCACCACGCCGGCTACCTGCACCGGCTCCAGACGCGCAACAGGCGTAATCGCGCCGGTACGTCCCACCTGGAATTCAACATCGCGCACGAAGGTCATCTGCTCCTGCGCCGGGAATTTAAAAGCAACGGCCCAGCGCGGGGCGCGGGCGACAAAGCCTAATTGTTCCTGCAGTGCCTGCGAATCGACCTTGATGACCACACCATCAATATCGAATCCGAGTGTCGGGCGATCCTGCTCAACCTGACGATAAAATTCCAGCACCTCTTCCGCGGTATGCGCCAGACGAATACGGTCGCTGACCGGTAAACCCCAGGCTTTAAATTGCTGCAGGCGCTGCCAGTGGCTGGCGGGCATGTCACCGCCTTCCAGCAGGCCGAAACCGTAACAGAAGAAAGTCAGAGAACGTTTAGCGGTAATGCGCGGATCGAGCTGACGTAGCGATCCCGCCGCGGCGTTGCGCGGGTTGGCAAACACTTTCGCGCCGGTGCGACGTGCATCCTCATTGAGTTTCTCGAAGCCCGCTTCGGTCATAAAGACCTCACCGCGAACTTCAACACGCGCAGGAATATTGTCGCCGTGCAGGCGCAGTGGAATAGCATGGATGGTGCGCACGTTGGCGGTGATATTCTCACCCGTGGTGCCATCACCGCGTGTCGCCGCACGCACCAGCAGTCCATCTTCATACAACAGACTGACCGCCAGACCATCCAGCTTAAGCTCGCAACAGTAGGTCAGATCGTCGCTGCTTTTCAGGCGATCCTGGACGCGCTTATTGAAGGCAAGGAAACCGGCTTCATCGAAAGTGTTGTCGAGTGACAGCATCGGCACCTCGTGGCGCACCTGTTCGAAGGCGGCCAGCGGTGCTGCTCCCACGCGCTGAGTCGGCGAATCCGGGGTAATGAGATCGGGATGTGCCGCTTCCAGTTCACGCAGTTGCTGCATCAGTCGGTCATATTCCGCATCCGGAATTTCCGGCGTATCCATCACGTGATAGAGATACTCATGGTGACGTAACGAGGTGCGCAGCGCGGTGATCTGCTCCTGAACCGATTTCATAGTGTTTTATCCGATAAAAAACCCCCGACATGCGGGGGTTGTTTCGTTAATATTTGATTTTGCTCGCGGCTATCAGCCGATAACTTCGCGAATACGCGCTTTGTAAGTTTCCAGTTTCTGAGGCGTCATCATGCGACGCTCATCATCCAGAACCACACCGCCAACATCATCCGCGATACGCTGTGCAGATTGCAGCATCAGCTTGAAGTTTTGGTTCGCATCGCCATACGACGGCACCATCATAAAGATGGAGATACCTGGCGTGCTGAAATCGCCCATGGTGTCGGGATTAAAGGAGCCCGGTTTCACCATGTTCGCCAGACTGAACAACACAGGACCGCTGCCCGCTGGGCTCAGGTGACGATGGAAAATATTCATCTCACCAAACTGGAAGCCCGCTTGCAAAATACCCTGCAACAGAGCTTCACCGTTCAGTTCGCCACCGGTGTGGGCAGCAACATGCAACACCAGTACCGCTTCATTTTTTCTCTGGGTAGAAGCAGCAGACTGTTTTGGTTCATCGTGTGCAACCGGCGCTTCTTCTTCGTATTCGGGCTCTTCAGCAGCCTGGAATTCAGGCGCAGGCTGAGTCGATGAAAGTGGCTCGTTATCCAGTAAGGGATCGGCCTGAACGGAGTGAGGCTGCGGTTGTGGCTGCGGCTGCGGCGCAGGTTTAACCACCGGCGGTTGCGGCGCAGGTGCAGACTGGCGCACTTCCGGCTCATCATCCAGCAGCGGATCACCCATCAATGGGGTTTCATGACGCGGGAATGGCTGACGCGCAGGTTCAGGCGCACGTGGCGCGCTGACAGGCTTCGTCACAGGTGCGTCGAATTCGGGTTCGACATGCGCGTCACGATTGCGACGGACACGCACTTCGCCGACACCATCATCATCTTCTTCGCTCAGCAGATCTTCATCCGCTTCTTCGCGCTGTTTCAGACGTTTGTGCGGGCGATCGCGAAACACGGAAGAGCGCTCTTTACGGCTGGTCCACAGTCCGTGAAGTAGCAACGCTATTATGGCGATCGCGCCAACAACGATTAATATCAGACGCAAATCCTGCATCATTGTATTCTCTGTTGTTCCAATACCTTGCCACCACGGCAAACTTTATCCTCTAACTGTATTTGCCCAGCTAAACAAGTGCAAGTCTGTGCAGTATTTTCTGACAAATAAGATAGCTGCCCCACGCTTTTTTGCTGATTTTTCGCGCAAAGTGCGCCTGCCACCGACAAAAAGCCAGGTTATGATGTTCGCGCCGCCACATAAAGGAGAAAGGCTCGCTATGCCCGTTGAGAAATCGCCCTCATCATTCAATGGTATTCATTACTTTGCCGAAGGCTGGAGACTGGTACGTCTGCCTGGCATTCGTCGTTACGTCATTATTCCTCTGCTGGTGAACATTTTGCTGCTGGGAGGCGCCTTTATCTGGCTGTTTCAACGGCTCGGAGAGTGGATTCCGGCCTTGATGTCGCACATCCCTGATTGGCTACAGTGGCTCAGTTATTTGCTGTGGCCGCTTTCCGTCATATCGATTGTGCTGGTATTCAGCTACTTCTTCTCCACCATCGCGAACTGGATTGCCGCCCCCTTTTGTGGATTGCTGGCTGAGCAACTGGAAGGTCGCCTCACCGGTCACCCGCTGCCGGATAGCGGTTGGATGGCGATGGTTAAAGATATCCCGCGCATCATGAAGCGCGAATTACAGAAGCTTGGCTACTATTTACCACGTGCACTGGGACTGCTGCTGCTTTACTTTATCCCCGGTTTTGGACAAACGGTGGCACCGGTATTATGGTTTCTGTTTAGCGCGTGGATGCTGTCTGTGCAATACTGCGACTATCCGTTTGATAACCACAAAGTGAGTTTTCAGCAGATGCGTAGTGCGTTACGTCAGCATAAAACGGCGAACATGCAATTTGGCGCGCTGGTCAGTTTGTTCACCATGATTCCAATTCTGAACCTGGCTATCATGCCGGTGGCCGTATGTGGCGCGACTGCGATGTGGGTTGATCGCTACCGCCTACAGCATGCACGTCACTAAAGCTTCAAAAAGCCTTATGCATTTTTGCGTAAGGCTTATGGTTGTGGGCTATATAGATATGCGATTTCTTTCCTTCCGCACACCGGAAGAACAGGTATGCTCTGAGGGTTCCTAATATTTCATACAGTTAAGGACGAGCTATGAGTAAGATCTATGAAGACAACTCTCTGACAATTGGTCATACGCCGCTGGTTCGACTGAACCGCATCGGTAATGGACGCATCCTGGCGAAGGTCGAATCGCGTAACCCGAGCTTCAGCGTCAAATGCCGTATCGGTGCCAATATGATTTGGGACGCAGAAAAACGCGGAATCTTAAAGCCGGGCGTTGAACTAGTTGAGCCAACCAGCGGTAACACCGGTATTGCACTGGCTTACGTGGCCGCCGCTCGCGGTTACAAACTCACGCTGACCATGCCAGAGACCATGTCTGTTGAACGTCGCAAGCTGCTGAAAGCACTGGGCGCGAATCTGGTGCTGAC
This sequence comes from Candidatus Pantoea communis, assembly GCF_011752685.1. Taxonomy (NCBI): domain Bacteria; kingdom Pseudomonadati; phylum Pseudomonadota; class Gammaproteobacteria; order Enterobacterales; family Erwiniaceae; genus Pantoea; species Candidatus Pantoea communis. The sequence continues at coordinate 52,038 of NZ_VWXC01000027.1, read as the reverse complement.
CGAAGGCGCAAAAGGTATGAAAGGTGCCATTGCTAAAGCCGAGGAAATCGTTGCCAGCGATCCGGATAAATTTGTGCTGCTGCAGCAGTTCAGCAATCCGGCTAACCCGGAGATCCATGAGAAAACCACCGGCCCGGAAATCTGGGAAGACACCGACGGTGAAGTGGATGTGTTCATTGCTGGCGTGGGCACCGGCGGCACGCTGACAGGCGTGAGCCGTTACATCAAGAACACCAAAGGCAAAAAAGACTTAATCACCGTCGCGGTAGAGCCGACTGACTCTCCTGTCATCGCTCAGGCTATCGCTGGCGAAGAGATCAAACCGGGTCCGCATAAGATTCAAGGCATCGGCGCAGGTTTCATCCCCGGCAACCTTGACCTGAAATTGGTTGATCGGGTCGTTGCGATTACCAACGAAGAAGCCATCAGCACCGCGCGTCAGCTGATGGAAGAAGAAGGCATTCTGGCCGGTATCTCTTCAGGTGCGGCAGTGGCTGCAGCACTGAAGCTGCAGGAAGACGAAGCATTCGCCAATAAGAATATCGTGGTGATCCTGCCCTCCTCTGGCGAGCGCTATTTAAGCACCGCCCTGTTTGCCGATCTGTTCACTGAAAAAGAGCTGCAGCAGTAACCGCCATAGTCTGAAAACGATGAAAAAAGCACCCGAATGGGTGCTTTTTTGTGGCGCAGATCTCACTTTTATCACCAGACAGATTGATTTCAATGACGCGGCTCTGGTATTTAAGCTCCCAATTATTTCGGTGCCTGAAATTAATCTGGCTTTGAAGTGGATCAAGCTGAATGGAATTACTGATTTGGCGAAACGGCGAATCACGGCATACTGAGCAAGGTGACCTTTTCGCACAGTTTTTGATCTGCTGCTGAAAGACGCACATTACTAAGCGCATTTTTTGGTCAGCTTAATGCCACACCAGCGCACCTATACAGGCTAAAGTGACGGCTCCAGGCTAGACTTTAGATCCATAACACCAAACCTGATAAAGTTGGGGAAATAGAATGTTCCAGCAAGAAGTTACCATTACCGCACCTAACGGCCTTCATACCCGTCCTGCAGCTCAGTTCGTGAAAGAAGCTAAGGCTTTCCAGTCAGACATCACTGTGACCTCTAATGGCAAATCTGCCAGCGCGAAAAGCCTGTTCAAACTGCAGACTCTGGGTCTGACTCAGGGTACGGTTGTTACGCTGTCTGCTGAAGGTGAAGATGAGCAGCAAGCGGTTGAGCACCTGGTGAAACTGATGGCTGAGCTGGAGTAATTCCGCTCAGGCAAGCAACTAAACCGACTCCTTTGCCCCATTGAGTGCAAATATCTTGATCGCGGACAACCTGTCCGCGTTCTTGCTTCCTTAGAGTACTGTTCCGCGACAGTGGCAACGCATTGGGTCAATGAGCCATCGTGATTAAAAGGTAGGGTTATGATTTCAGGCATTTTAGCATCACCGGGTATCGCTTTCGGCAAAGCACTTCTGCTGAAGGAAGATGAGATCGTCATCAGCCGTAAAAAAATTACTGACGATCAGGTTGAGCAAGAAGTTCAACGCTTCCTTGATGGACGTGGCAAAGCGGCAGTACAGCTCGAAGCCATCCGTGTCAAAGCCGGTGAAACCCTCGGTGAAGAGAAAGCGGCGATCTTTGAAGGTCACATCATGCTGCTCGAAGACGAAGAGCTTGAGCAGGAAATCATCGACCTGATTAAGAAAGATCACGCAACGGCTGACGCTGCGGCGTACTCTGTCATTGATGGCCAGGCCAAGGCGTTGGAAGAACTCGACGACGAATACCTGAAAGAGCGTGCGGCTGACGTGCGTGACATCGGTAAGCGTCTGCTGCAAAACATCCTCGGTCTGCATATTGTCGACCTGGGTGCTATCGCAGAAGAATCTATTCTGGTGGCGAAAGATTTAACGCCGTCAGAAACCGCACAGCTGAACCTGAAGAAGGTGCTGGGCTTTATCACCGATATCGGTGGCCGTACTTCGCATACGTCCATCATGGCGCGTTCTCTGGAGATCCCAGCGATTGTCGGTACCGGTAACGTCACCACGCAAATCAAAAACGGTGATTTCCTGATCCTCGATGGCGTGAATAACAAGATTTACGTTAATCCTACCGATGCTGAACAAGAAGAGCTGAAAGCCATCCAGACTCAGTACCTGTCTGAAAAACACGAACTGGCGAAGCTGAAAGATCTGCCCGCTATCACGCTGGACGGCCATCAGGTGGAAGTGTGCGCTAACATCGGTACCGTGCGCGATGTCGCTGGTGCGGAGCGCAACGGTGCGGAAGGCGTGGGCCTGTATCGTACCGAGTTCCTGTTTATGGACCGCGATTCACTGCCAACTGAAGAAGAGCAATTCCAGGCGTACAAAGCGGTGGCGGAAGCCATGGGCTCTCAGGCCGTTATCGTGCGTACCATGGACATCGGCGGCGATAAAGATCTGCCGTACATGAACCTGCCGAAAGAGGACAACCCGTTCCTCGGCTGGCGTGCGATTCGTATCGCCATGGATCGTAAAGAGATTCTGCATGCACAGCTGCGCGCTATCCTGCGTGCCTCATCCTTCGGCAAACTGCGCATTATGTTCCCGATGATCATTTCGGTGGAAGAAGTGCGTGCGCTGAAGGCCGAGCTGGAGCTGCTGAAAACCCAGCTGCGCGAAGAAGGCAAAGCCTTTGATGAGACCATTGAAGTGGGCATTATGGTGGAAACACCGGCTTCAGCGGTGATTGCGCGCCATCTGGCGAAAGAAGTCGACTTCTTTAGTATTGGGACAAATGACCTGACGCAGTATACTCTGGCGGTCGATCGTGGTAATGATTTGATTTCACACCTCTATAACCCAATGACGCCATCGGTACTCGGCCTCATTAAGCAAGTGATCGACGCATCACATGCCGAAGGGAAATGGACCGGCATGTGTGGTGAGCTGGCTGGTGATGAACGTGCTACACTACTGTTACTGGGAATGGGGCTGGACGAATTCAGCATGAGTGCCATTTCAATCCCGAGCATCAAGAAGATTATTCGTAATACTAATTTCGAAGATGCGAAGGCATTGGCGGAGCAGGCTCTGGCTCAACCCACAGCGGAAGATTTAATGAACCTGGTGAACAAGTTCATTAAAGAAAAAACGCTCTGCTGATCCACGAGACGCTGGCCCCAAATTACTGCTTAGGAGAAGATCATGGGTTTGTTTTCTAAACTTTTTGGCGAAAAATCAGAGAGCGCGTCAGGGACTATTGATATCGTTGCGCCTCTGTCAGGCGAAATCGTGAATATCGAAGACGTACCTGATGTGGTATTTGCTGAGAAAATCGTGGGTGATGGTATCGCCATTAAACCGACTGGCAACAAAATGGTTGCACCGGTTGATGGTACTATCGGCAAGATTTTTGAGACCAACCACGCCTTTTCAATCGAATCTGACAACGGCATCGAGCTGTTCGTCCACTTCGGTATCGATACGGTTGAACTGAAAGGTGAAGGCTTTAAGCGTATCGCTGAAGAAGGCCAGAAAGTGAAAAAAGGCGATGTGGTGATCGAGTTTGATCTGCCACTGCTGGAAGAGAAAGCAAAATCTACGCTGACGCCGGTTGTGATCTCGAACATGGACGAAATCAAAGATCTGATCAAACTCTCCGGTCAGGTGACTGTGGGTGAAACCCCGGTTATCCGCATCAAGAAGTAAGCAGCGTCTGGATAGTAAAAACGGCACCCAATGGGTGCCGTTTTTGTTTGTGTGGCTGGCTGGAACTGCAGGGTGCGTACAAGATGGGCGCGCTGCTATGGATTCACAAGAACGCGGTTAGATTGTGAGCGCTTAAGCCTTCAGTCTTGCTTCCAGCGCGGCAGTCGTAACGTTAGCTCTAAGCCACCCTCAGGGCGATTGACCGCCTGTACCTCACCGTGGTGCGCCAGAATCACCTTACGCACGATGGAGAGCCCTAAGCCGTATCCTTTGCCCATCAGTGGCGAATTAACGCGTACGAAGGGATCGAAGATGCTGGAAAGCTTTTCATCGTCAACGCCCGGGCCCTGATCGCGCACGCGAATCGCCAGCCATTGATTCTCCGCCTGTAGCCTCACGCTGATATGCTGGCCTTTGTGCGAGAAGCGCAACGCATTACGCAGGACGTTCTCTACACCACGGCGAATCAACTCGGCATTGCCGTGCACGGTGTAGTCGGCGTTCTCATCGACCTGAAAGTCGACTTTTACGCCCGGAATCTGTGCCTCATAGCGCACGTCCGTGACCACCGCGTGCAGCAGGCCAGTGAGGTCGAAATACTGCTCGCCCGGCATGCTTTCGTGTTCCGCACGCGACAGCGTCAGCAATTCCCCGATCATCTTGTCGAGACGACGCGCTTCTTCATCGATGCGGTTCAGAGAGGATTCCACTGATTCCGGCGTTTGCCGCGCCAGACCGGTCGCCAGTTGCAGGCGCGCCAGCGGTGAACGCAGTTCGTGGGAGATGTCGTGCAGTAATTCCTCACGCGCCTTCACCAGCGTATCCAGGCGCTCCACCATGGCATCAAAGTCTTGCGCCACGCTGGAGAGTTCATCATGACGACGGCGCATCACCGGATAGAGTCGCACCGACAAATCGCCGCTGGAGACGCGGGCAAAGCCTTCACGCAGCTGGCGCATTGGGCGCGTCAGGTTCCAGGCCAGTAATAAGCTGAACAGTAATCCTAGCGCCCCGGCAAAGGTGAACATCGGCTCTGGAATGTTGAGGATACGGCGCGGGCCACCGCCGCCCATCGAACTATCCTCACGCAATCCCTTAACGTCGTAACGCAGCTCGTATTCTTTGCCATCCTGCCCTTTCACCCAACGGACGATGATATCCGGGAACGGACCATGGAAGGGTTCACTGAAGGTTTCCGGCGGCGCATTACCGGGCGTAGCGGCAGGTTTATCATGCTGGATGACTGAGAAGAACTGGCGGTCGTTGGGCTCCCAATCGGCCATCATGTCATCCAGTGAACTCGGTCCGCCGCGCTCCAATACAGAAACTGCGGACGCCATCTGTAAATTCACAATACGACGGATAGCCACAATTTCGGGTGGCTCGTGACGATTACCGGAAAGCGTAAAACCAAGCCACAGCAGCTGGCTGATGATGACAAATACGATCCAGAAGCCCAGTAAGATCTTCCAGAACATGCGGCCGCGATAGCTGTGTTTCATCGAATGCGATAACCAATACTGCGCACAGTTTCAATGTTGATGCTGTCAGCGGTGAGCGCGGCCAGCTTCTGGCGGATATTGCTGATGTGCACATCCACGCTGCGATCGTAAGCTTCACGCGGACGACCGAGCCCTTTCTCTGACAGTTCATCCTTCGACACCACGCGATCGGGCGCACGCAGCAGCAGATCCAGCAGGTTGAACTCCGAGGCGGTCAGATCAAAGGCTTTGCCCTGCCATTCGGTGATGCGCGTGGCCGGATTCAGGCTCAGCTCACCCCAGCGCAGCAGTTCTTTTTTGTCCTGAACCGGTGCCTGATCTTCGAAACGACGCAGTACGGCCCGCAGACGCGCCACCAGCTCACGCGGGTAGCATGGCTTTGGTACATAATCATCCGCACCCATTTCCAGGCCAATCACGCGATCGATGTTGTCGCCTTTCGCCGTCAACATGATCACCGGCAAACGGCTGTTCTGGCGCACCTGACGCAGCACATCAATACCGCTCATATCCGGCAGCATAATGTCGAGAATCATCGCGGTATAGTTGCCCGACAGCGCCCCTTCAATCCCGGCGGTTCCGGTTAAAACCAATTGCGTTTCAAAGCCTTCCGCAATCAGGTATTGGCTCAGCATGGTGCCAAGTTCTACATCGTCATCAACAAGCAGAATTTTCATCTTTATCTCTCGTACAAAATTGCCGCTATTTTGGCCTGAGTTGGCAATGAGCGCAGCCGATTTTACTCGATCCTTACAGTGCCAACACCAGAGGATTATCAGGGAGACTATAGACAAAAATGGCCCGGTCGCACCACAACAGCGCGCTCAGGCCAGATAAAATGCGGAGAGAATGGGATCAGTGGAACACGCCGGTGGAGAGATAGCGGTCACCGCGATCGCAAACTATCGCCACCACGACGCTGCCAGGATGGGCAGTAGCGATGCGCAGCGCGCCTGCCACCGCACCACCAGAACTCACGCCGCAGAAAATTCCTTCACGTTGCGCTAACGCACGCATGGTTTCCTCGGCTTCCCGCTGTGCCATATCGATGACCTCATCCACTAATTCAGGACGGAAAATCCCCGGCAGATAAGCCTCGGGCCAGCGACGAATACCCGGAATGCTGCTGCCCTCCTGCGGCTGTAAACCAATGACTTTCACCGCTGGTGCAAACTCTTTCAGATAGCGTCCAACGCCGGTGATGGTGCCCGTCGTGCCCATACTGGAGACAAAATGCGTCATGCGCCCCTGCGTCTGCTGCCAGATTTCCGGGCCGGTGGTAAGATAGTGGCCGAGTGGATTATCAGGATTGTTAAACTGATCCAACACCCTGCCCTCGCCACGGTCGGCCATCTCTTGCGCCAAATCACGTGCGCCTTCCATACCCTGCTCGCGCGTCACCAAAATCAATTCTGCGCCATAGGCACGCATGGCATCCTGCCGCTCCTGGCTCATGTTATCCGGCATCAGCAGGCGCAACTTGTAGCCTTTCATTGCCGCGATCATCGCCAGGGCGATACCGGTGTTGCCGCTGGTGGCCTCAATCAGGGTATCGCCGGGTTGAATGTCACCGCGCAGTTCCGCCTGGTGAATCATCGACCAGGCCGCACGATCTTTTACCGAACCGGCCGGATTATTGCCTTCCAGCTTTAACCAGATTTCACTGCCGTTATCGGGCGTCAGGCGTTGCAGCCTGATCAACGGCGTATTACCGATGGTATTTTCCAGTGTGGTCACGGTTTGATTCCAGACAGAAGAGAGGCAAATAAATCGGGCGGGAAAGTCCCGCCCGAAGGAGTGTCAAAAATATCAGGCGCTTTCGGCAAAGGCAACCGGACGCAACGGCGTCGTGCCGTTGTACAGTCGTGCCTGCTGCAGGCCAACAAACAGGCGTTCACCGCGAATCGGAGCGGTGTGATCGCCGTCATAGACCACGGAGAAGACCTCACCCTGCCAGCCGCTTGGCTGCACCACTAATTGCCAGAAGTGGCCACGCGGACTGATCTCCAGCACTTGCACCGGCAGCGGGGTTTCGAGACTGCTCTGACGCGAGATATCCACTTCCCACGGACGCAGGAACAGCTCAACTTCGCCCTGATGCGCGGGCGTATAGCCCAGCGGCCAGCGATGCGCCCCCACATGGAACTGTGAACCGTGTACCTCACCGTCGAAGCGATTCACTTCGCCGAGGAACTCCAGCACAAAGCGGGTGGCCGGTTCCTGCCAAACCTCATCCGGCGTGCCGACCTGTTCGATATTGCCCTGACTCATCACCACCACGCTGTCTGCGACTTCCATCGCCTCTTCCTGGTCATGGGTGACGAACACGCTGGTAAATTTCAACTCTTCATGCAACTGACGCAGCCAGCGACGCAGCTCTTTGCGCACCTGTGCATCCAGCGCGCCGAAAGGTTCATCCAGCAGCAGAATTTGCGGTTCCACTGCCAGCGCGCGCGCCAATGCCACGCGCTGCTTCTGTCCACCCGAAAGCTGAGCCGGGAAACGATTGGCGAGATGCGCCAGCTGCACCATTTCCAGCAGGCGCGTCACTCGCTGTTTGATTTCAGCGGCGGATGGGCGCTCGCGGCGCGGCAACACGGTTAAACCAAAGGCGATGTTATCGAACACGGTCATATGGCGGAACAGCGCATAGTGCTGGAACACGAAGCCGACCTGACGATCGCGCGCGTGAATACGGCTGACATCTTTACCGTGGAAATGAATCTGCCCGCTGTTCTGATGCTCCAGACCCGCGATGATGCGCAGCAGCGTGGTTTTGCCCGAGCCCGACGGCCCCAGCAGCGCCACCATTTTGCCGGTAGGAATATCCAGAGAGATATCGTTTAGCACCGGCGTACGGCCGAACGCTTTGTTAATGTGTTTAATCTCAATGCTCATGATTTTCCTCCTGTTGGCGCTTCTGCTGATGCTCTAATCGCCACTGCACGATGCTCTTCAGAAACAGCGTCAAAATGGCCATCAGGGTCAACAATGCAGCCGCGGTAAAGGCGCCAACCGTGTTGTAATCCTGATGCAGTAATTCAACCTGAAGCGGTAAGGTGTAGGTCTCACCGCGAATCGATCCCGAGACCACCGAGACCGCACCAAACTCACCAATGGCACGGGCATTGGTAAGCACCACGCCGTACATCAGCGCCCAGCGAATGTTCGGCAGCGTCACGCGGCGGAACATCTGCCAGCCCGATGCCCCTAACAGCACCGCGGCTTCATCTTCATTGCTGCCCTGGCTCAACATCACCGGCACCAGCTCACGCACCACAAACGGACAGGTGACAAAAATGGTGGCCAGCACCATACCCGGCCAGGCAAACATGATCTGAATGTTGTGCGCGTCCAGCCAACCACCCGCCGGGCCGTTGATGCCCCAGAACAGCAGATACATCAGCCCCGCCACCACCGGTGACACGGCAAAAGGAATATCAAACAGCGTCAGCAGCAGTTGGCGGCCAGGGAAAGTAAAGCGCGTTACCAGCCATGCCAGCAGCGTACCGAACACCAGATTGACCGGCACGGTAATCAGCGCCACCAGAATCGTCAGCCAGATGGCGTGCAGCATGTCACCCTCTTTTAAATTAGAGAGCGAGGCAATAACCCCCTGGCTCAGGGCTTCCCAAAAGATGGAGATCATCGGGACCACCAGCAGCAGGAAAGAGACCAGCGCGCCCATGCCAATCAGCAGCCATTTCCCCCAGTTCACCGGCTGACGCTCAGCGTGATTAATCTGCGAAATCTCCGCCATTAGTGGCCTCCTAAGCGACGGCCAAAGCGGCTCTGCAAGGTGTTAATCGCGAACAGCAACAGCAGCGAAGCGGCCATGATGACCGAGGCAATAGCACTGGCCGCCGGATAATCAAACTCTTGCAGGCGAACAAAAATCATCAGCGAGGTGACTTCGGTTTTCCACGCGATGTTACCCGCAATAAAGATAACCGCACCAAACTCACCCAGGCTGCGCGTGAAGGATAACGCCGTGCCGGCTAACAGCGCGGGCGCCACTTCCGGCAGAACCACACGGCGGAAGCTCTGCCACGGTGTCGCACCCAGCGTTTCAGCCGCTTCTTCATATTCCGGGCCTAACTCTTCCAGCACTGGTTGCACGGTGCGCACCACAAACGGGATGCTGGTGAAGGCCATCGCCACCGCAATGCCCAACCAGGTGTAGGAGACTTTAATATCGAAATGAGCCAGCCATTGACCATACCATCCACTCACCGAGAACAACCCCGCCAGCGTCAGACCGGCAACGGCGGTAGGCAATGCAAACGGCAGATCCATCAAGCCATCCAGCAACGCGCGGCCAGGGAAGCGGTAACGCGTCAAAATCCATGCCATTAACATGCCAAAGAACGCATTGAAGATGGACGCCACGCCCGCTGACAATAGCGTGACTTTATACGCCGCAATCAGCTGTGGATTGGTGACCACATCCCAATACTGTGCCAGTGTCATGTTGGACAGTTGCATCAGCAGTGCGCTGATCGGCAACAGCAGGATCAGGCAGGTAAACAGCAGGCTGGTGCCGAGGCTGAGACCGAACCCTGGCAGCACGCGCTTTTGCGCTAAAGCAAACATCAACCGCGCCCCGCTGCCAGTAATTTATCCAGCTCACCGCCGCTGGCAAAATGGGTTTTCATCACGTTATCCCAGCCACCAAAGGCATCCTGCACATTAAACAGCGCGGTCTGCGGGAAGCGATCTTTCTGTTCCGCCATCAGCTGTGGATTGTTCACGCGATAATAGAAACCGGTAATGATTTTCTGCGCCTCAGGGGAATAGAGGAAGTTCAGATAGGCTTTGGCCGCGTCAGAGGTGCCGTTGTGCTCGACGTTTTTGTCGACCCACGCCACCGGAAACTCCGCCAGAATATTGGTCTTAGGCACGATGACTTCGTAGTCATCTTTGCCGTACTGATTGCGGATGTTGTTCACTTCCGATTCGAAGCTGATCAGCACATCCCCTAAACCGCGTTCGGCGAAGGTGGTCGTCGCGCCACGGCCGCCGGTATCAAACACCTCGACGTTTTTCAGGAATTTCGTCATAAAGGCTTCGGTTTTGGCTTTATCCTTGCCGTCAGCCTGGTCGGCTGCGCCCCAGGCGGCCAGATAGGTATAACGGCCATTACCGGAGGTTTTTGGATTCGGGAATACCAGCTTCACGTTGTCTCGTGCCAGATCCGACCAATCATGGATCTGCTTAGGGTTACCTTTGCGTACCAGAAACGCCATGGTGGAGTAAAACGGTGAGCTGTTGTTCGGCAGACGGGCTTGCCAGTCGGCTGGAATCAGGTTGCCTTTATCATGCAACACCTGCACATCCGTCACCTGGTTGTAAGTCACCACGTCCGCGCGCAGGCCCTGCAAGATAGCCAGTGCCTGTTTTGATGACCCGGCATGCGATTGTTTAATCGTCAGCTTGTCAGTGGGGTGCGCAGCATTCCACTGTTGTTCAAATGGCGCATTCAGGGCAACAAACAGCTCGCGCGAGACATCATAAGAGCTGTTCAACAACTCTGTTGCCTGCGCTGCACCGGCTAACGCCAGTGACAAGGCGATTCCGCTCATCCATTTTTTCGCAATCGGAAGTGTCATGCTGCACCCTGCTCGTCGGCGACATCGCCAATGCCATTAGATGCTGTCAGTGTATTTATAACTCAGGGCAAACCAGTAACGGTTTTATATATCGTTTGGGGATTTCAAAGTCTAAAAAGGCATAAGACGGCGGGAGAGATTATGCAACAGACGGGATTCGTGGTGAGCAGCACGCAAGGCCGCTCACTGGCGTATTACAGCGCTTGCAGGGCATCCAGCGCAGGCGCAAAGAAGTAGCTGCCCGTTACCGGCTTAGTGAAGCGCAGCATCGCATCCATTTTGCCGTCACGCTCGCCGAACATGCTCAGCAGTTGCTGCTCGATGTTATACAAGCGGTTGCAGTACGAGATAAAATACAGGCCATGAGTGCCGCTGGCCGAACCATACGGCAGGCTCTGGCGCAGAATCTTCAGCCCTTTGCCCTCTTCTTTCAAATCAACGCGGCTGAGATGCGAGGTGGCGGGACGTTGATCGCCCGGCAACTCTTCATTATCCACTTTGGTGCGGCCAATAATCGCTTCCTGCTTTTCCACTGCCATACGATTCCACAGTTTGAGATTGTGCTCCCAGCGCTGAGTGAAAACATAGCTGCCACCGGCATCCGGGCCTTCAGCAATTATTGCCACCTGCTGACGCGCCTCGCCTTGCGGGTTTTCCGTGCCATCAACAAAGCCGGAAAGATCGCGCTCTTCCACCCAGCGGAAGCCGTGGGTCTCTTCTTCAATATTCACGGCGTCAGCAAAGGCCGCTAATGCCGCCTGTGCCAGCGAGAAATTCACGTCATGACGCAGAGATTGGATATGGATAAGCAGATCGCGTTGCGTGGCGGGTGCAATGCCTTTGCCCAATGGGGAGAAGGCTTTCAATTCTGGCGCTGAATCCGCACCTTGCAGATCGCGCCACAGCGCATCGCCAAAGGCGATCACCGCGCCCAGTCCGGCATCGGCAAATTTCTGTTGCAGCGCATCGAGTTGTTGCAGGAAGGTTTTGCTCCCCTGGCGGACAGCATCGAGATCGCCCGAAATACGAGCTTCTAGCCAAATGGCGAAACGGCGGTGTTCCAACAGGATCCCGCTCTGGAATTGAGGCATTGCACTGCTCTCCGGCATGAAAGTTAGGACGATTTTTCGCCCATATCATACCGGAAAGCCACACAGTGATTGTGCGTTAACGCAATTATTTTTTGCTTAGCGCTGCCAGACGATTTTGCTGATTTTCCAGCTTTTCAAGGTGTCGTCAGCCGGCATCAATCCCTCTGGTCCATGCCCTTCGCCGCTGTAGACATAAGAGATGTGCTGACTGCCCGGAGCACGGCACTCAACATCGCGCGCATCTAATCCGGTAGTGAGTTTGCAGTTGTCGAAGGCTTTGCTGAATTTGGCGCTAAACAGATCGCCAATCTTGCTGCCGTCTGTACTCTTTGCATCGGCATCCATCACTTCAACGCGTTCAACGCTGCTCTGGCCGTTGATCACCAGTTTCACTTTGCCATCTTCCAGCGCCTGCCAGAAATCAACCACCTGGCCATTCTGCGTGCGCATGCCCTGACGCAGCTGATAATCATTGTTTAACGCTTTACCGATCGCCGCTTCTGACATCGGGGTGGTGCTGCTTAAGCCTGCCACACCTTGTTCGGTCACGGTTAACGAGCCGCCAAACCAGTTCATTGGATTGAGTGCCGACCAGTGATAACTCAGCGGATTATACCAATGGCTTTCGCTCGCGCTGGAGGCGGTAGAGGAACCTGAACTGGCGCAACCTGCCAGCATCATGGCGCTAACCAGCAGTGCGGGACGAACAACTTTCATGAATGCTCCTTGATCTCTTGTGCCGATTGGCGTGCCTGTTGGAGTCGCAAACCGGCAAAAAGTTTATTCGATGTGATGTTCCGGCAGAAAACAGTCGCGCAGGCGCTGATGGGTTTGCAGCCAAATCAACGCCAGCAGATCAAACAGCGTTAAAAGTAACGGCCGCGGAGAGTCCGGAAAAGCGCCCTGTATCAGCCCGTAGCCTTGTGACAACAGACTGATCAATAACGACACACTCAGCACCTGCCGCCAACTCTGCCACAGTCGCGGCCAGCGTTGGCGATAGCCGGTCAGCAGCAAACCCGCTGCCGCCGGAATGCCCAGCGCCAATCCAATCCAAAAGCTCTGACGATCGGGATAGAACAGCGCCAGCAGATCGTTACCCTGCTGACGGGACGCGCCCGCCATCACCAGTAACAGCCAGGTGCGCGCCTGCAATAACAGAATCGGCCAGAAAAGAAACGGCAGCCGTAGCTGCCCTTTTGCATCGTATTCGTCTGGCAAATATTTCAGCCCCATCATCGGCGGCTTAATATTCGCGGTCTTCGATTAAACGTTTACCCAGCAACACCGAATCCACAGGCTCGTAGTCGAGTTTCTCGTAGAAGGCGAGAACCTGATCGTTCTCTTCACGCACCATCAGATTGATCTTCGGACAGCCACGCGCAATTAACTTTTTCTCCAGACGATTCATCAGCGCATTAGCAAATCCGCGCCCCTGATAATCGGGATGCACCGCCAGATAGTAGACCGATCCGCGATGGCCATCGTAACCGCCCATCACCGTGCCGACCACTTCACCGCCGACTTCCGCCACCAGAAAAAGCTCCGGATCGTGGTTCATTTTACGTTCGATATCCAGTTCCGGATCGTTCCACGGACGTAACAGATCGCAACGCTCCCAGAGCGTGATCACTTCTTCAAAATCTTCCTGGCGGAATGAGCGGATTTCCATCGGCGTTACCCTGCTATTAAGCACAATTCGCTGATTATCACGCATTCTTTGCCAGGCGCAACCCTCCCGCCGCGCAACGGTGGAAAAAAACGGCTAAATTGCTGTTAGTAACGTGTAATACAAAGTAATGCGCTGAAATGGTTGTGAAGTCGCCGCAAGGCAGTTGTTACGATATAACACTGGGCAGGATTTTCTGTCAGGGGCCCCATTATGAGTAAAATTTCACTGCTGAAGCGGCTGACCAATCGCCGCCAGTTGATTCTCTCTGGCCTGGCGCTGGCGGTGCTGTCACCGCGCGCGGTGATGGCAAAAGAAGAGAGCGCCGATTTGCGCGTCAGCAAAGGTCACACCCCGCCGAAACCGGCGACTAACGGTAAACGCATCGTGATGATCGATCCGGGCCACGGCGGCATTGATTCGGGCGCGGTGGGCGAAGAAGGTTCAGAAGAGAAGCACATCGTGCTGGCAATCGCCAACACCGTGCGTACGCTTTTGCAAAATCACCCTAAAGTGGAAGTGCGACTGACGCGAGAAAGCGATCACTTTATTCCGCTCTATCAACGCGTGGAAATCGCGCATCAGCACGGCGCCAATCTTTTTATGTCGATCCATGCTGATGGCTATACCAGCCCGGATGCCAACGGCGCGTCGGTATTCGCCCTGTCGAATCGCGGCGCCAGTAGTGCCATGGCGCGCTATATGTCACAGCGTGAAAACGATGCCGATAAGGTCGGTGGCGCGGCAGTGCAGGAGAAAGATAACTACCTGAACCAGATTCTGTTCGATCTGGTGCAAACGGACACCATCCGCAATAGTCTCACGCTGGGCAAACACGTACTGGATCAAATTCGCACGGTGCATCATCTGCACAGCCAGCACACCGAGCAGGCCGCGTTTGCGGTGTTGAAGTCGCCCTCAATTCCGTCAGTGCTGATCGAAACTTCCTTTATTACCAACCCGCGTGAGGAGCAACTGCTGGGTACCACTGCCTTTCGCCAGAAGATCGCCAGCGCGATTGCCGATGGCATCGTCAATTACTTCAACGAGTACGATCGTCGCCAGGCGTAGCTTTTTCCTGTGGTAGAATCGCGGCAAATTTCCGGAACGAGTGACTCATGAGCAATCCCGATATTTCCCGCGTCAAAGCGTTTTTATTGACGCTACAGGATGAAATTTGCGCCCAGCTGGCCGCTGCCGATGGTACAGCGACCTTCGCCGAAGATGACTGGCAGCGCCCAGGCGGCGGCGGCGGACGCAGTCGCGTACTACGCAACGGCGCGGTGTTTGAGCAGGCAGGCGTGAATTTTTCCCACGTACACGGTGATCAGATGCCCGCCTCTGCCACCGCACATCGCCCTGAACTGGCCGGCCGCAGTTTTGAAGCGATGGGCGTGTCACTCGTGGTCCACCCGGAAAATCCGTACATCCCCACCAGTCACGCCAACGTGCGTTTCTTCATTGCTGAGAAGCCGGGTGCCGATCCCGTATGGTGGTTCGGCGGCGGTTTCGATCTCACGCCCTATTACGGTTTCGAAGAGGATGCGCTGCACTGGCATCAAACCGCGTTTGACCTGTGCCAGCCGTTTGGTGAAGACGTCTATCCGCGCTACAAAAAATGGTGTGACGACTATTTCCACCTCAAGCATCGTAATGAACAGCGCGGCATCGGCGGGCTGTTTTACGATGACCTGAATACGCCAGACTTTGATCACTGCTTCGATTTTATGCAGGCAGTGGGCAAGGGTTATCTGGATGCCTATTTACCGATTGTCGCGAAGCGCAAGGCGCTGCCATGGGGCGATCGCGAACGTCAGTTCCAGCTCTATCGTCGCGGGCGTTATGTCGAATTCAATCTGGTGTGGGATCGCGGCACGCTGTTCGGCCTGCAAACCGGCGGCCGCACCGAATCGATTTTGATGTCGATGCCGCCATTGGTGCGCTGGGAATATGATTATCAAACCGAAGCTGGCACGCCAGAAGCGGCACTCTACAGCGATTTCTTGCCGGTGAAGGATTGGCTGGGATTGGGTGAATAGTTCTTTTGCATAGCAGATGTTAAGGCTGGCAGGTGGATTTGATGGTATGCCTTCTGGGCTGCGGATAACGCTGTTTGGGATCGCTTGTTGGATATAAAGTTAGCGCTGTCTGGGGCCGCTTGGGGGCTGGCGGTCCCAGCCTGCTGTTAAACTTCATTACGTGCTGTTGAAAAGAGTACAACCTTTCCGGCATAGAGCCTCCCTTCAACAAAACTAACCGAAGCGCTCACGCATTTTGCCGAAAAGGGCACAAATGTTGATGGCCTTAGCCCCTCTGCTGCTGCAAGGGCTATCCGCAGCGCTGAGGCTTTTACGTTGGGCCAGGAGATCCACGCAGGGATGCGTGGATCAGTTCGGGGCCGACCAGGGATGGTCGATCCCCGAACGGTCCGTCGGCACGACGTGGAAGCCGAGGGCACCGCGTTAGCGGCGCGAGGACTGCCCGGCAGCAGCAGAGGGGCTAAGGCCCGCACCAACACCCTCCTGGCCTTTAGCCCTTAGCCACGTCATCACCTCACAACGGCTCGGTCTGCGCCTCCACTACCGCTAACGCCACCATATTCACAATGCGCCGAACCGATGCAATCCGCGTCAATACATGCACCGGCTTGCTGATCCCCATCAACACCGGCCCCACCGTCACGCCTTCCGAACACGACACACGTAACAGGTTATAACTAATACGCGCCGCTTCCACGTTCGGCATAATCAGCAAATTAGCCGTGCCTTTCAGCGGACTGTCGGGCATCAGTTCACGGCGGATACTCTCTACCAACGCCGCATCGCCGTGCATCTCACCGTCGATCTCCAGTTCCGGCGCACGGCTTTGAATCAGCGCCAACGCCTCGCGCATTTTACGCGCCCCCGGCGCATTAGACGTGCCAAAGCTGGAGTGCGACAGCAGCGCCACGCGCGGTTCAATACCAAAGCGACGCACCGTTTCGGCCGCCAGCAGCGTGATATCCGCCAGCTGTTCCGCGCTGGGATCTTCATTCACGTAAGTATCCGCAATAAAAGTATTCCCGCTCGGCAGCAGCAGCGCGTTCATTGCCCCAGCGACCTTCACGTCGTCGCGGAAACCAAACACCTTCTCCACCACATCGTAATGCTCGCGGTAATCGCCGATGGTGCCGCAAATTAACGCATCAGCCTCGCCACGATGCACCATGATCGCGCCGATCAAGGTTGGATTACCGATCACCGCGCGCTGAGCGGTTTCCGGCGTCACACCGCGCCGTTTCATGATCTGGTAATACTCGTTCCAGTATTCTTTAAAGCGCGGGTCGGACTCGTTGTTGACGATCTCAAAATCTTTACCCGCTTCAATTTTTAATCCTTGCTTCTGAATACGCATCGCAATTACGTTTGGGCGACCAATCAGAATCGGCTTCGCCAGCCCCAGTGATACCAGCTCCTGCGTCGCATGCAGCACGCGCACCTCCTCCCCTTCGGCCATCACCACGCGTTTCGGATCTTTGCGTGCCTGCGAGAAAATCGGCTTCATAAACAGGTTGGTTTTATACACAAATTCGGTGAGCTGCTCGCGATAGGCATCAAAGTCAGCGATGGGCCGCGTCGCCACGCCGGACTCCATCGCCGCTTTCGCCACAGCAGGCGCGATCTGCACAATCAAACGCGGATCGAACGGTTTCGGGATCAGATATTCCGGTCCAAAACTCAGATCCTGATCATCATAGGCGGAGGCCACCACATCGCTCTGCTCGGCCTGCGCTAAGGCCGCAATCGCATGCACCGCCGCCAGTTTCATCTCTTCGTTAATTGCCGTGGCACCCACATCCAGCGCCCCGCGGAAAATAAACGGGAAACACAGCACGTTGTTCACCTGATTGGGGAAATCTGAACGTCCGGTGCAGATAATCGCATCCGGCCGTACCTCTTTGGCCAGCGGCGGCATGATCTCCGGTTCGGGATTGGCGAGCGCCAGAATGAGTGGATTGGGTGCCATTTTCTTCACCATCTCTGGCGTCATCGCTTTCGGACCCGAGCAGCCGAGGAAGATGTCCGCACCGGCAATCACCTCATCCAGCGTACGCGCGCCTTTATCTTCTATGGCGTACTCGGCTTTGGTCGGCGTCATATTGGGTTCACGATCGCGGTAAATCACCCCTTTGGAATCACACACCACAATGTTGTGCTTCTGCATGCCGAGCGCCACCAGCAAATTCAGGCAGGCAATGGCTGATGCGCCCGCCCCAGACACCACCAGCCGCACATCTGAGATGGCCTTTTTCACGATGGTCAAACCATTGAGCACCGCCGCAGTACAGATAATTGCCGTCCCATGCTGATCATCGTGAAACACCGGAATCTTCATGCGCTCACGCAATTTCTGCTCAATGTAAAAGCACTCTGGCGCTTTGATATCTTCGAGGTTGATGCCGCCAAAGGTCGGCTCCAGCGCGGCGATCACCTCAATCAACTTATCCGGGTCCAGCTCATCCACTTCGATATCGAACACATCAATGCCGGCGAATTTCTTGAACAGTACCCCTTTGCCTTCCATCACCGGCTTACCGGCCAGCGCACCGATATTGCCGAGACCGAGCACTGCCGTGCCGTTCGAAATCACCGCCACCAGATTGCCGCGTGCGGTGTATTTGTGCGCCGCCAGCGGATCGGCAGCAATCTCGAGGCAAGGTGCCGCCACACCCGGCGAATAGGCCAGAGCTAAATCACGCTGCGTCGCCAGCGGTTTGGTGGGGGAAACCTGAATTTTTCCGGGAGTGGGATATTGGTGGAAATCGAGCGCACTTTGCTTGAGTTGATCGTCCATTTGGCATCCTTTGGCACGGCTGAAAAACCACCAGTATAGGAATCTGCGGCACAAAAGAGGGTGAAGGCGCTCAAAGAACGAGGGCACAGATTGCCACGGCTTCGCCTGCGGCTTTGGCGCAGCCTGCTATCCTTAATGGTGGCAAAACACGTAGCTGAACCGATCAGGCACCCCCTTCCGTGACAGATGCCCTTCAGCGCCACAATCAGAGAAAACGCATTTTCTTCGTGCAACGTCTGTAGCACTGTGTTGAGCCACGACTCAACAGGAAAGGGCACGACTCGTTTGCCCATATTATTGCTAATCAAGGAGTTAAGCGATGAACCAGCTAGATGCATTGAAACAGTTCACCACCGTGGTGGCGGACAGCGGCGACATCGAATCCATTCGCCATTACCACCCGGAAGACGCGACCACCAACCCTTCGTTGATCCTGAAAGCTGCCGGTCTCGATGCTTATAAACATCTGATTGATGACGCTATCGACTATGCGAAAAAACAGGGCGGCAGCAAAGAGACGCAAATCATCAACGCCAGTGACAAAGTGGCGATCAACCTCGGTATGGAAATTCTGAAAAGCGTACCGGGCCGTGTTTCGACCGAAGTAGATGCGCGCCTCTCCTTCGATCGTGGCATGTGTGTCACCAAAGCGGAGAAACTGGTACGGATGTATGAAGAGAACGGTATTGATCGTTCGCGCATCCTGATCAAACTGGCCTCAACCTGGGAAGGGATCAAAGCCGCTGAAGAACTGGAGAAAAACGGTATCCAGTGTAACCTGACGCTGCTGTTCTCCTTTGCGCAGGCGCGTGCCTGTGCTGAAGCGGGCGTGTTCCTGATCTCCCCGTTTGTCGGCCGTATCTATGACTGGTACAACTCACGCAAACCGCTCGACCCGTATGTGGTAGATGAAGACCCCGGCGTAAAATCCGTGCGTCGTATCTATGATTACTACAAAAAGCATCGTTACAGCACCGTCATCATGGGTGCCAGCTTCCGTAAGGTTGAGCAGATTCAGGCGCTGGCCGGTTGTGACCGTCTGACCATCTCCCCTAACCTGCTGGAAGAGCTGGCGAACAGCGATGCACCGCTGGAACGCAAGCTGGAGCCATCAACCGAAGGCTTCCACCAGCCTGCTCCGCTCTCTGAAGCCGAGTTCCGCTGGGAACATAACCAGGATCCGATGGCAGTGGAAAAACTGTCTGACGGCATCCGTCAATTCGCCATCGACCAGCAGAAGCTGGAAGATGTGCTGGCATCACGCCTGTAAATCACCACACTTCTCACGCCGGACGGGCGTCTGCCCGTCCGCTATTGCCCAATCACAAGGGAGTACCCTATGTCTTCACGCAGAGAGTT
This sequence comes from Candidatus Pantoea communis, assembly GCF_011752685.1. NCBI lineage: Bacteria > Pseudomonadati > Pseudomonadota > Gammaproteobacteria > Enterobacterales > Erwiniaceae > Pantoea > Candidatus Pantoea communis. The sequence continues at coordinate 32,267 of NZ_VWXC01000027.1, read as the reverse complement.
GGCTAACGCGATTCGTGCTTTGAGTATGGATGCGGTACAGAAAGCAAATTCCGGTCACCCCGGTATGCCGATGGGAATGGCTGATATCGCCGAAGTGCTATGGCGCGACGTTCTCAAACACAATCCCAACAATCCGGCGTGGGCTGACCGCGACCGCTTTATCCTCTCCAACGGCCACGGTTCGATGCTGCAATACAGCCTGCTGCACCTCACCGGTTACGATCTGCCGATGGAAGAGCTGAAAAACTTCCGCCAGTTGCATTCCAAAACCCCTGGCCATCCGGAAATTGGCTATACGCCAGGCGTGGAAACTACCACAGGTCCGTTGGGACAGGGTTTGGCCAATGCGGTGGGCATGGCCATTGCCGAGCGCACCCTGGCGGCGCAGTTTAACCGTCCCGGCCACGACATCGTCGATCACTACACCTATGTGTTTATGGGCGATGGCTGTTTGATGGAAGGTATTTCACATGAAGTCAGCTCGCTGGCCGGCACCCTCGGCCTCGGCAAACTGATTGGTTTCTACGATCATAACGGCATCTCGATTGATGGTGAAACCGAAGGCTGGTTCACCGATGACACGCACAAACGCTTCGAAGCCTACAACTGGCATGTCGTCGGCAGTGCAGCAGGCATTGATGGGCACGATCCGGAAGCTATCGCAGCCGCCATCAAAGAAGCGCAGAGTGTCACCGACAAGCCTTCGCTGATTATCTGCCGCACGGTCATTGGTTTTGGGTCGCCGAATAAAGCCGGTAAAGAAGAGTCACACGGCTCGGCACTGGGCGAGCAGGAAGTGGCCTTAACCCGTCAAAAACTCGGCTGGCACTATCCACCGTTTGAAATCCCGAAAGAAATTTATCAACAGTGGGATGCCAAAGAAGCCGGCAGTCAGCGAGAGAAAGCCTGGGATGAGAAGTTTGCTGCCTATAAAGCGGCGCATCCAGATCTCGCCGCTGAGTTTAGCCGCCGTCTGGACGGGGGAATGCCCGCGCAATGGAGTGAGGCGACTCAGGCATTTGTTGATGAGCTACAGGCCAATCCGCAAAAAATCGCCAGCCGTAAAGCGTCGCAAAACACACTGGAAGTGTACGGCAAGCTGCTGCCAGAGTTGTTGGGTGGCTCTGCTGACCTTGCGCCGAGTAATCTCACCATCTGGTCAGGTTCGAAATCGATCAAAGAAGACATCGCCGGTAACTACATTCACTACGGCGTGCGCGAATTTGGTATGACGGCGATCGGCAACGGTATTGCCCAACACGGCGGCTTCATTCCATACACCGCCACCTTCCTGATGTTTGTTGAGTACGCGCGTAACGCGGTGCGCATGGCGGCGTTGATGAAGGCGCGCCAGGTGCTGGTGTATACCCATGACTCGATTGGTCTGGGCGAAGATGGCCCAACGCACCAGCCTGTGGAACAGCTCGCCAGCCTGCGCGTAACGCCGAATATGAGCGTCTGGCGTCCGTGCGATCAGGTGGAAACCGCTGTAGCGTGGAAAGCCGCCGTTGAGCGCCACCATGGCCCGACCGCGCTGATTCTGTCGCGTCAAAATCTGCTGCAGCCAGAGCGCAGCAAAGCACAGGTGGCCGATATCGCCAAAGGTGGCTATGTGTTGCAGGATTGCGCGGGCACACCAGAAGCGATCATCATCGCCACCGGATCTGAGATTGAAATCGCGCTGGGCGCGGCGGATAAACTCGGGGCCAGCGGCCACAAGGTGCGCGTGGTGTCTCTGCCCTGCACCGACGTGTTCGACAAGCAGGATGCAGCCTACCGCGAATCGGTGCTGCCATCCGGCGTAAAAGCGCGCGTGGCGGTAGAAGCAGGTATCGCCGATTACTGGTTCAAGTATGTCGGCCTGGATGGCGCGATTGTCGGCATGACCACCTTCGGTGAGTCTGCACCGGCAGGCAAGCTGTTCCCGGAATTTGGCTTTACGGTGGAAAATATCGTGAGCCATACCGAAGCATTACTCAAGCCGCACTAATCGATCCGGCCCTGCGTCTTTTGACGTAAGGGCCGTTTTTTGATCACAGCCTGATACAGAAAAAAATCCTCCCTTCCCTCTTCACGCCTCGCACAAACTGATTACTATAAGCTTTCCTCCGAATCCTGTTGCGGACGCTTTCCCGTTGAAAAAACGTACTCCTTTTTTACTGGCCTTAATGGTTTCAGTGCTTCCATTAAAAAGCATGGCGCAGACGGTAGCCGATCCGCTGCTGGCCTCGCAGATCGTTGATCGTTATGCCGAGCATATCTTCTATGGCAGCGGCGCAACCGGCATGGCGCTGGTGGCGATTGATGGCAATCAGCGCGTATTTGCCAGCTTTGGCGATACCAGCCCTGGCAATAACGTGCGCCCTCAGCTCGACTCCGTGATTCGCATCGCCTCGCTGAGTAAGTTGATGACCAGCGAAGTGATGGTGAAAATGGCGGAACGCGGACAGATTCGCCTTGATGACCCGTTGAGCAAGTATGCTCCGGCTGGCGCACGCGTCCCGAATTACAACGGTCAGCCGATTCGCCTGATCAACCTCGCCACCCATACCGGCAGCCTGCCGCGTGAGCAGCCGGGCGGCAAACCGCATCGTCCCGTGTTTGTCTGGCCAACCAAAGCCGATCGCTGGCAGTGGCTGCAGGGTGCACAACTGAAAGCCACGCCAGGAACACAAGCCTCCTATTCCAACCTCGGCTTTGACCTGCTGAGTGATGCGCTGTCGAAAGCGGCAGGTACGCCTTATCCCGCCCTGCTGCAACAGCTGGTGACGCGTCCGCTGGGAATGAAAGACACCACCTTTACGCCATCCCCCGATCAGTGCCAGCGCCTGATGATCCCTGAGAAAGGGGCCAGCCCGTGCAATAACACCCTGGCGGCAATTGGCAGCGGTGGCGTGTATTCAACGCCGGATGATATGGGCCGCTGGATGCAGCAATTCCTCAACTCGGCGGTTAATCACCGCACGCCGCAGATTGATCGTCTGCAAACGCTGATCTATCGCCGTGACCAGTTGACCAAAGTGGAAGGTATGGATGTGCCTGGCCGTGCCGATGCCTTAGGCATGGGCTGGGTGTATATGGGGCCAAAAGAGGGACGTCCAGGGATTATCGAAAAAACCGGCGGCGGCGGCGGCTTTATTACTTACATGGCGATGGTGCCACAGAATAACGTCGGAGTATTTGTGGTGGTGACGCGTTCACCGCTGTCACGCTTCACACCGATGAGCGATGGCGTGAATAATCTGTTGGCGGAGTTGGTGGGCAATCAAAATGGCTCACCGATGATGATCAATGCCATACCTTCCCCCTAGATAATTCGTGACGCAGAAAGACGGCAATTGAATGAATCCCCAGGAGCTTACATCAGTAAGTGACTGGGGTGAATGAAAACAGCCAACGCATCTGCAGTGCGAATTATGACGGGGGCTGGCTGACCCACAGGGTGGGCCATTTATCACTGCTATGCCATGCGTCACAGGTTTTCTCTTCAGCATACTCTGCCAGCACAAAGTCATTTCCGTTGTACTGCCAACGCGTGGCGACACCACAATCTCCCAGACCGCGGCCTTTACTGAAGGTGTAAAGCAAACCGCTGCTGGCATCGAATTCAGCGTTCACCAACTCCATCTGATTGTCACTGCGTCCGGGTGGCGTGAATGGCAAGGTCAACGTCAGCCCGCGAGCAACGTAAGGCTGGCTACGCGTCACCTCAAAGGCCAAATCAATCACGTTATAGGCACCGGCTTCACAACTGATCAAAAGCAGCGCTTTGGTGTCGGTGAGCGGCGCTACACTCACTTCTCGTCTCAGCGGATCGAGCGAACAGTTGTCGGTATTAACCCGCCAGGTACCGTAATCAATTAACCCGCTGGTTTCTTCCTGAGTTAACGGCGCTGGCTGCGGTAAGCGAGCGGGCAGTTGCGGTACCTGCGGCACAGGGGGAACGTCCGATGGCGCGCGATCGCCCCGCTTCACCCAGGCGCTGGCGCCATTTACCCGCCCCTGAACGTCATCCATCAACAATAGCGCGGCTTTCATGCCGCTGAGTGGGATAGTGGCTTTCGCCTGATAGGTCAGTTGCATAGTATGGGCATCCAGCGTTTGCGCCAGAAATTCGTCGATGGCGATGGCATTACTGGTGGCGAGATGGTGTGGCTCCACGCTCCAGTGTTTGAGGTCTGGCGTCAGGCGACGTTGATCCAGCAGCAAATTTTCCTTCAGCGGTCCGCCGGGCAGCTCTCCGCTGTACGCGCTGCCGTAATCAATACGCAGCAGCGGGCGATCGTTAACGCCAGCGCCACGTGATAGGGTCATCACTAATCCGTTGTCCCCCGGAAAGCTGCGTGCCACGCAAAAAGCCGCGTTGTTACAGGTGAGCTGCCAGTCAGAAAATGACTTTTGCAATGGCTCAGCCTGAACGCACGCGACAAACACAAAGGGCAATAAAAGCAGCGACTTCATCCAATAAGACATCAAAAAAAAAGGTCCCCAAATTCCCTGAAAAGAAATCATAGCGTAACGACAACGTGGTCAGCAGGCCGAAACTGTGAGCTGGCCCTAAAAGTGGTACTAACTGCTGAAAAAGCCGTCGCCTGAGGGCGATCTGAGGCTGGAGAAGCAAGAATTCCATCATCCGTTTCGACTGATTTCCGCTCAATCGGATTCGTCGGACTATGGAGTCATGTTTGTCTGAAAGCGTGTATCTGGGTAATACCTCCGTCCGCTCGACGTCATGCCGTCATGCCGTCAAAGACGGGTTTGGCTAAAAACAATTTTGCGCACATCACAAATCGGTCAAATACACACAAACGGTCATACTCGGTCATGATAAGGTGTTTTCATACGGTAATAATTGTTTGCTACCGATCCCCCGATTTAGCGCTAACACGCGTGTTTATGTGAATCAGATCTCTATTACATGAAAAATAGACATCTCATTTACATAAAAATTTAACCCATATCACTCTAACGTCGCCGGGCATTTTGACCACTGCGGACTCGTGCGCAGTCCACATTTTCCCGCTGCGGTATCCAGTACTTTATAGCCATCGGAGGGAAGTCATGTTGCCGATTGAAAGACAGCAGCGAATTATTGACGAACTAAATTTAAATGGTCGGGTTATTGTCGCTGAATTAGTCACGTTGTGTCAGGTTTCGCAAGAAACTATTCGTCGTGATTTAACTCAGCTGGAGAAACGTGGGCTGTTGCAACGTAGCCACGGCGGTGCAGTACCAGCAAAACGACAAGCCGCTAACATTCAGGGGAATACGAGGGGTGTTAACGAGTATGAATTATCTTTCCGCCAGCGCATGAATGAACATGTAGATGCAAAGATGGCAATAGCCAAACGTGCACTCGATTTCATCAGCCCCGGCGATTGTATATTACTCGACAGTAGCACCACTTGCTGGTATTTGGCGCGACAGCTACCGGATATTGAATTAACGGTATTAACCAACTCTATCAGAATAGTGCAAACCCTTGCGGCGCGCGGCAGTATCCGCACCATCTGTCTGGGGGGAGAATATTCTGACCGTTATGAAGATTTCCACGGTGTTGTCGCTGAGCAGCCTTTACGGGAATTTCAGATCAATAAGATCTTTTTTTCCTGTAGCAGTTTAGGCAATGACGGTTATTTACGTGAAGGTAACGAAAACAACGCACATTTAAAACAACAGATGTTACTGGCAGCAGAAAGAAAACATCTGCTGCTGGATGCCAGTAAATTCCTGCGGCCCTCATTCGCGCGTATTTGTCATTATCGCGATGTGGACTTTCTCATCACTGACCAATTAAAAGACAAAGAGCTGGAACAAGAATTAGCCTGGAACGGCGTCAATATTATTGATTGCTCACAGCGCAACAATTCAATGCAGCTTATAAAAAATTAATCCGGAGTCTTTATGAAAAAACATCTTATCGCCTGTTCTCTGCTTGCTCTGTTTGCCGCTACCGGCGCGCAAGCTGCTGACAAATTACGCATGGGCATCGTGGTGAAAATTGGCGGTATTCCATGGTTCAACGCCATGGAAGCGGGCATCAAGAGTGAAGCGGCGAAACGCGGCATTGATGCATGGATGGTAGGCCCAACCGCCGCCGACCCTGCCCTGCAGGTGCGTGCGATTGAAGATTTGATTGCGCAGAAAGTCGACATCATCGGCGTAGTGCCGAATGACCCGAAAGTGCTGGAACCGGTACTGAAACGTGCACGTGAAGCCGGCATTCAGGTGATCACCCACGAATCACCGGATCAGAAAGGCGCGAACTGGGACTTCGAACTGGTGGATGCCCCGACACACGGCATCAACCACATGAAAGCGCTGGCGAAATGCATGCATGAAGAGGGCAAATACGCCATGTACGTCGGCAGCCTGACTGTGCCATTGCACCAACAGTGGACCGATGCCGCGCTGAACTACCAGAAAGAGCACTATCCAAAAATGCAGATGGTGACCGACAAGTTCGGCGTCGGCGAATCACTGGATGACTCCATCCGTACCACTAACGAACTGATGTCCAAATACCCGGATCTGAAAGGCATTATGGCGTTCGGCTCACAGGGCCCAATCGGTGCCGGTCGTGCCGTGATGAACCGCAACAAGATTGATCAGGTGTGCGTCATTGGCGCCTTCAGCCCAGGCCAGGGTGCTTCACTGGTGCAGCGTGGCGCGATCAAAGGCGGCTACATCTGGAACCCGCAAACCGCTGGCGAAGTGTTCGTACGTATCGCCGACATGATGCAGAAGAAAGAGCCGATCACCGACGGTATGACCATCGACGGTCTGGGCAAAGTGAAAGTTGACGAGGCGACCCACACCATCCTCGGTAACAACACCGAAAGCCTGGATAAAGAAAACCTGCCAAAACTGGTGAAAATGGGGCTGTAATGATGAAAGAGGTGATCCCACAGACGTTAATTGCGCTCGACAACCTGTCGAAAACTTTTGGTGGCAACCGCGCACTGAGCGATATCTCGCTGAGCTTACTGGCGGGCGAAGTGCACTGCCTGGCTGGCACCAACGGCTGTGGCAAGAGCACCTTAATCAAAGTCATTTCCGGGGTACACGCCCCGGACAGTGGCAGCCGCATTACCCTGGGTGATGGCCCGACCTTCCCGCGTCTGACCACCCGTCAGGCGCGTGATTTCGGTATCCAGGTGATTTATCAGGATCTGTCGTTGTTCCCGAATTTGAGCGTGGCCGAGAACATCGCCTTTGAGCACAACCTTAATGGCCTGCTCGGCTGGCACCGCAAGGCGAAGCTGCGTGAAACGGCAACCCGTATTATTGAAGAACTGAAATTCGATCTCGATTTGGATGAGAAAGTCTCGGCGCTGTCGATTGCTGCACGTCAGCAGGTGGCGATTTGCCGTGCACTGGTCGCCGATGCGCGCCTGGTGATCATGGACGAACCGACGGCTTCTCTGACCCGCACCGAAGTAAACCAACTGCTGCGCACTGTGCGCTACCTGAAAGACAAAAACATCTGCGTGGTGTTCGTCAGCCACCGTCTGGATGAAGTATTAGAGATTTCGGATCGCGTGACCGTGATCCGTGACGGACGCAAGATGGGCTGCTGGCCCGCTAAAGAGATGACGCCACATCATCTGACTGAACTGATGACCGGGCTGAAACTCGATTATCAACTGAAAGCGCCAACGCGTAATGCTGATCGCGCCATTCTCGAAGTCGAGAACCTAACACGCGCCGGTCAATACCATGACGTCAATTTCAAGCTGTATCAGGGCGAAGTACTCGGTCTGTGCGGCCTGCTCGGCTCCGGTCGTACCGAACTGGCGCTGTCGCTGTTTGGCATGACCAAACCCGATAGCGGCAAAATCTGGCTCGACAGCAAACCGGTGCGTTTCCGCGGCCATGAAGATGCTATCAAAGCCGGCATCGGTTATGTCTCTGAAGACCGCTTAACCCTCGGTCTGGTGCAGCAGCAATCGGTGGCCGACAACATGGTGCTGCCGATCCTCGACAAACTACAAAACCGTTTTCACATCATCGACGAATACCGCAAGAACAAGCTGATCCTGCAATGGATTCAACAGCTCGGTGTGCGCGTGGCCGATCCCAATCTGGCGATATCTACCCTCTCCGGGGGTAACCAGCAAAAGATCGTACTCGCGAAATGGGTGCTGACCCAGCCGCGCATTTTGATTCTGGACTCGCCGACCGTGGGGGTGGATGTCGGCGCTAAAGCCAGCATCTATCAGTTGATCCACGAGCTGGCGAAAGAGGGTCTGTCGATCATTCTGATTTCCGATGAAGTGCCAGAGGTTTGGTACAACTGCGACCGCATTCTGCACTTCCGTGATGGCACCGTTCATGCCGAATACCAACCCGATACCGTTGAGCAAGAACAGCTGGCGGAGGTGATCAATGCCTGATTTTTCTCGTTTACGCCCGCACTCCAGTCAAGGCTGGCTGGCGTGGGTGCTGCTGGCTTTCATCCTGTTTTTCTCGGTGGCCAGCGACCAGTTCCTCTCCGTGCAAAACCTGCTGGACCTGGCCGAAAGTTACGCGGTGACCGGTATTTTTGCCCTCGGCCTGTTTGTGGTGCTGGTGACCGGCGGGATTGATATCTCCTTCGCTGCGGTGGCGTCGGTGGTGCAATACCTGATTGCTTCGCTGTTTGTGCAGTTCCAGTTTGATAATGCGGCGCTGAGCATCCTGCTGGCGATTGTCTGCGGCACCACCTTTGGCGTGATTAACGCCCTGCTGATTACCTCGCTGCGCGTGGTGTCGATCATCATCACCATCAGTATGCAGTCGCTGCTGTTTGGTCTGCTGATGTGGGTGACCGGCGGTAAAAGCCTTTATTCCCTGCCGGACTGGTGGATCACGCTGCGCAGCGTGCTGCCCTTCACCTGGCAAGGCAACAGTTTCCAGATTGGTTTGCCGCTGATCACCATGCTGGTGATTGCCGGATTGACCGCGCTGCTGCTCAACAAAACCAACCTCGGCCGCCAGCTGTATGCGGTGGGCGGCGATGCGGAATCCGCACGTCGTATCGGGATTCGTGTCGGTCTGATTCATGTCTTCGCTTACGGCTGGCTCGGTGCGATGGCGGCGATTGGCGGCCTGGTGCAGGTGTATCGCATGGGTGAAGTGGTGCCGAATGCGTTAGTCGGTGGCGAGCTGGATGTACTGGCGGCCACGGTACTCGGCGGTGCCAGCCTGATGGGCGGTAAAGGCACGGTGAGCGGCACACTGATGGGCGTGTTCCTGATCGCCATCCTGAAGAACGGCCTCAACCTGATTGGCGTCTCCAACTACTTCATGAACATCGTGGTAGGCGGCGTGATCATGGTGGCGATTGCCGTCACTCACTACAAAAAACGTAAAGAAACTGACGTCAGTTTCGTCTGACAGGAGCATTCACATGAAATCACTCTCTGCTCTGCGTCCGGACGGCACCAATATTGGCCTGATGCTGCTGATTGCGCTGGCGCTGGCAATCTTCACCTTCATGCTGCCGGGCCGCTTTATGACCGACTCGACCTTTATGAGTATGGCGTTCCAGCTGCCGGAACTGGGCTTGCTGACGCTGGCAATGTTTATCGCCATCCTCAGCGGTGGCCTGAACCTGGCGATTATCGCTACCGCTAACCTGACCGCACTGTTTATCGCCTGGACGCTGATGAGCGCCCTGCCCGCCGATGCCGGCACCGGTCAGCAACTGCTGTGGCTGTTTATCGCCATCGTCGGCGCAATGCTGATTGCTGCCTTTATCGGTGTCATCACCGGTGTGATGGTGACGCGAATTGGTGCTCACCCGATTCTGGTGACGCTGGCGACCATGATGACGCTGAACGGCATCGGCATCTGGCTGACCAAAGGTGCCGCTGTCAGCGGCATGCCATCGGTGGTGCAGGCACTCGGTTCCAACACGCTGTTGGGTATGCCGCTGCCACTGTGGGTGTTCCTGATTGCCGCTGCGCTGCTGGCGTTGTTCCTGGGTAAAACCCGCGCCGGTAAATGCATCTACATGGGCGGCAGCAACATTAATGCCACCTGGTTCAGCGGCATCAACACGCATCGCATGGTGGTGCTGGTGTACGTCATCTCCAGCCTGCTGTGCGTGTTAGCCGGATTGATCATGATGGCGCGCTTTAACTCAGCGCGTATGGGTTACGGCGATGCGTATCTGCTGCTGACCGTGCTGGCGATTATTCTCGGCGGCACCGACCCGAACGGTGGCTTCGGCCGCGTCACCGGTGTGGTACTGGCGCTGATTGCCCTGCAAGTGCTCTCTACCGGTTTCAACCTGATGAACATCAGCCAGCACGTAAGCCTGGCGATGTGGGGCGCAGTGCTGATTGTGGTACTGGCCTTCAAACAATTCAAAGCCCGTTTTAATGAACATCGTGCCGTCAAGCTGAGCAAGCTCGCTGCGGCCCTTAATCCTCTGACCGAAAAAAAGGAAGTCTAATGCGTATTCAAGTCTCCCCGTCGTTGATGTGTATGAATCTGATGGAGATCAAGCACCAGCTGGAAGTGCTGGACTCCCGCGCAGACTTCCTCCATATCGATATCATGGACGGTCACTACGTTAAGAACATCACGCTGTCGCCGTTCTTTATTGAGCAGATTCGTCCACACACCAAAGTGGCGCTGGATGTGCATTTGATGGTGGAACACCCGACCGACTTCATTGAAGTGATTGCCAAAGCGGGTGCCGACTACATCTGCCCACATGCAGAAACCATCAACCGCGATGCGTTCCGCGTGATCAACCTGATTCGCAGCTTTGGCAAGAAAGTCGGCGTGGTGCTGAACCCGGCCACACCAGTATCGTTTATCCATCACTATATTCATCTGCTGGACAAAATCACCGTGATGACCGTGGATCCTGGCTATGCCGGACAGCCATTCATCCCGGAAATGGTCGCCAAAGTGCAGGAGCTGAAAGCCCTGAAGCAGCAGCATGGGCACAAATATCTGATTGAGATCGATGGTTCCTGCAATACGCGCACTTACAACACGCTGGTTGGAGCAGGTGCAGAAGTGCTGATTGTCGGTACCTCGGGCCTGTTTAACATCCATGACGATCTGGCAACGGCCTGGGACATGATGCGTGACAGCATTGATGAAGCTCAGGGCCTGGCGAAGGTATCCGCATGATTCCACGCTGGCTGGGCATCGACATTGGCGGCACCGGCACACGTCTGCAGCTGATGGAAGAGGGACGCATCTGGTCCAGCTTCCGCAAGGTGCCGACGGCCAGCTGGGCGCAGCAGCCCGACGCATTGACGGCACTCGGGCAGTTAATTAGTGACACACTGGAGCAGCAACCGGTGAGCGGCGTGATGCTGGGATTGCCGGGCATTCTCAGCCGCGATCGTCAGCAGGTGATTTCGCTGCCGTTTATTCAGGCGCTGGATCATCAGCCTGTGGCGGCGATCCTCACCGAACGTCTTGGCGTGCCAGTGGCGATGGATAAAGATGTTAACCATCTGATGATGTGGGATTTAATGCAGCTGGAACAGTTGCCGGATATCGCGGTAGGTTTGTATCCCGGTACCGGTATGGGCAACAGCTTGTGGATCAATGGTCGCTTTTACCACGGCCAGCACGGCGGCGCGGGTGAATTGGGCCATGTGCCGATTGCCGGTAACGATCTACCCTGCCCGTGCGGCAACCGGGGTTGTGCGGAGACGGTGACTTCGGGCAATTGGTTGAGTCACTGGGCTAAGGCTCACGTGCCGAATACCGATATGTCGGCGCTGTTTACGCAACATGGCGACCATCCGGAGTTGCAGGCATTTGTTTATCGTTTGGCGCAGCTGATTGCCACCGAAATGAACATCCTCGATCCCGAATACCTGATTCTGGGTGGCGGAGTGCTGGCGATGGCGGACTTCCCGCTGGCGCAGTTACGCAGTCAGATTCAGCAGCATCTGCGTCCACCGGCCACGCGTGACAATTTGAAGATCGTGTTTAGTCAATCCACCGATCACACCGGCTGTCGCGGTGCCTGTTTAGCCGCCGAACGCCTGTTCAGGAGTGCATGATGAAAGGAAAAGTGTGTGTGTTTGGCTCGTTCAACCTCGACGTCGTCGCGGTGATGAACCGTTTCCCGATGCCGGGTGAATCACTGACTGCGCACAACAGCATGATGGGACCGGGCGGCAAAGGCGCAAACCAGGCCACGGCGGCGCTGCGTGCCGGGGCGCGCGTGCACTATATCGGCAAGGTCGGTAATGATGATTTTGGCACTTTCGCCCGTCGTCACCTCGAAAAAACCGGCTTTGATGCGATTACGCTGTTTACCTGTAAAGAGAAGCCTACCGGCAACGCACTGATTTATGTGGCCGGGGATGATGCTGAGAACATGATTTCGGTGTTCCCAGGCGCGAACACCACGGTGACGGCGGCGGAAGTGTCGCGCTGTCAGCCTACGGTAGCCGCAGCGGATATCTTGTTGGTGCAGCTAGAGAACAACCTGAATGCCATTCAGCGCATGATTGATAATGCGCGTGCGGGTGGCACCTTTGTGATTTTAAACCCGGCGCCGTGGCAAAAAGTGAGTGATGCACTGCTGGCGAAGGTGGATTTACTGACGCCCAATAGCACCGAAGCGATGCAGATTACCGGCGTAAAGGTGACGGATTTTGCCAGTGCGCAGAAAGCCGCAGAAGTGATGCACCGCAAAGGCGCGCGTCAGGTGATTATTACCCTGGGGATGGCGGGCGCCCTGTTGTCCAATGCGGAACAGCAGCCGCTGCGCATTCCGCTGTTCCCGGCACAACCGCTGGATACCACCGGCGCGGGCGATGCGTTTAACGGTGCGCTGGCAGCGCGTTTAGCGTCTGGCGATGAACTGCCACAGGCGGCCCTGTTCGCTTCGGCGTTTGCTTCGTTGTGTGTGGAACGTTCTGGTGCGGCTAATTCAATGCCGTCGTACGCCGAAGCGCTGGCGCGTATGCAGGCACATCCGGAGTGCGTGCCCGAGCCGTTGGAAGTGATGGCTTGAATGACTGTGGGCGGCCATAAAAGTCGCCCTTAGTGATGCACCGGTCAGGCTTTTAACCAACCTGCAATCTGCGCATATTGCAGCAGCATAATCGCTTTACCGTCGAGGATGCGGCCATCTTTCACCATCGCCAGCGCTTGCGGGAAAGGCAACTCCAGCACGGTAATCTCTTCATCTTCTACGCCACCACCGGCATTGGCGCGCATTGCATCGCTATACTCTGCCGCGAAGAAATGGACGATTTCTGTTACGCCACCCGGTGACATGTAGGCTTCAAACAGCTTCTCGACCTTGCCGACCTCATAACCGGTCTCTTCGATGGCTTCTTTGCGGATGCAATCTTCCGGCGTGTCGTTATCCAGCAGCCCCGCGCAGGTCTCAATCAATTCACCGCTGGCATTACCGTTAACGTAAGTCGCAATGCGGAACTGACGAATCAGCAGCACGGTATTTTTATCGCGGTTATAAAGCAGGATGGTGGCGCCGTTGCCGCGATCATAGACTTCGCGTTTGTGGCGGATGACTTCGCCGTTGCTACGGGTCAGTTCGTAGGTGAAGTTACGCAGGATAAAGTAATTATCTGACAGTAACTTATCTTTAATGATGTTGATCTTTAACGACATGGCCGCTCCACCGCTTAATGAGGGAGCCTGAGATAATAGGCGTTAGCGGCGGGGAAAACTATCTGAATCCGTGCGGTCAATGCGCAATGATGGGCGAGAACGGTCGCGCAATACGTTGCGCCGCTACGACAGGGTGCAGGGAAAACTATCTGAATTCGTGCGGCCAGTGCGCAATGAAGGGCGAGAACGGTCGCGCAATACGTTGCGCCGCTACGACAAGGTGCAGAGAGAAGTAGCGGCGCGATTTATCGCGCGAATGGATGACAATGCGAAAATCAAAAACCGTTCTTCTGCTCGCTCATATCCGGCAGGTGATGCGCAATTCCTTTGTGGCAATCAATACAGGTTTGCCCATCCTCCACCGCTTTGCTGTGCATTTTTGCTGCCACCGTCTTCTGCGCGGTGAAATCCATATACTCGAAGTTGTGGCAGTTTCGGCACTCCTGCGAATTATTGTTCTTCATCCTGCGCCACTCATTCTGTGCCAGCTCGATACGCGTCTCTTCAAACTTCTGCGGTGTGTCGATCAGGCCGAAGATCTTGGCGTACACCTCTTTGCTGGCTTGCAATTTGCGCAGCATTTTCGGACCCCATTCGTGCGGCACATGGCAATCCGGGCAGGTTGCACGCACGCCGCTGCGGTTGTTGTAGTGCACCGTCTGCATATACTCCTGATACACGTTGTTGCGCATCTCATGGCAGCCAATGCAGAACTGCTCGCGGTTGGTCATCTCCATTGCGGTATTAAAACCGCCCCAGAAAATAATCCCACCGGCAAAACCCAAAATCAGCAGCGTGCCGAGTGCTAAGCGGCTGGGGCGTCGCCACCAGCGCCAGATGCGTAATAATCTCTGTTTCATTGATAACCTCACTGCCCAAAGCCGTTAGCCGGTTTAAAGGTGTTCTCCACCACCGGTTTAGCATCGGTTTGCGGGACGTGGCACTGCAAACAGAAGTAGCGGCGCGGCGATACCGTGCTGCTCACCAGGCCATCACGATCGGTAAAGTGTGTTGGGCTCACGCGCGGTGCGCCGGTGGTCAGGTAACTTTGCGTGCCGTGGCACTGCAGGCAGCGGTTGACGTTTTTCGTCACCTGGTAGCCATCGACGCTGTGCGGGATCACCGGCGGCTGATTCACGTAGTTCAGCGGTTTGCGGCTCTGCTCTTTAGGCTGATGGATCGTGCCCTGCTGCGTGGCCGTGACTTCCGGAGATTGTGTGAGATCCACGCCATGACCCGCGTAAACCACGCCGCCCAGCGTCAGGGCGGCAACGGTGATAAGAGTAAATAAGGGTTTCATTGCATCCTGCCTTAAATTTTGACCAGCTTAACGGCGCATTTTTTGTAATCGGTCTGCTTCGATAGCGGATCGGTGGCATCCAGCGTGACGTTGTTGGCCAACACGCCAGCATCAAAGAACGGCATAAACACCAGCCCTTTTGGCGGTTGATTACGTCCGCGCGTTTCGACCGTGGCGACGGTTTCGCCACGGCGTGATACCACGCGGACCTTCTCGCCACGGCGGAAACCGCGATCTTTGGCGTCCAGCGGATGGATATACAGCAGCGCCTGCGGCACGGCACGATGCAGCTCCGGCACACGACGCGTCATGGTGCCGGTGTGCCAGTGTTCCAGCACGCGGCCGGTACAGAACCACATATCGTACTCGGCGTCCGGTGCTTCAGCGGGCGGCTCATACGGCAGGGCAAAAATGGTGGCTTTGCCATCTGGTTTGCCATAGAAACGCACGCCCTCGCCCGCTTTGACGTAGCTGTCAAAGCCTTCGCGGTAGCGCCAGCGCGTCTCTTTGCCATTCACCACCGGCCAGCGTAATCCGCGCGCTTCATGATAGGCATCGAATGGCGCCAGATCGTGACCGTGTCCGCGACCAAAACTGGCATACTCTTCAAACAGACCTTTTTGGATGTAGAAGCCAAAATCGCGCGCCTCGTCGTTCAGTCGATCATCGGCCACTTCGCTCAACGGGAATTGATTAACCTGGCCGTTGGCGTACAGCACGTCATACAAGGTTTTATCCCGCAGCTCTGGCTGTTGGGCAGTCAATGCTTCCGGCCAGACTTCCGCCACGCGGAAACGCTTAGCGAAATTCACCATCTGCCACAGATCCGATTTGGCCTCACCCGGTGCTTTCACCTGTTGATGCCAGAACTGGGTACGACGCTCGGCGTTGCCGTAAGCGCCCTCTTTCTCCACCCACATTGCCGTCGGCAGGATTAAGTCCGCACACAAAGCACTAACGGTGGGATAAGGATCGGACACCACGATAAAGTTGCGTGCATCACGCCAGCCCGGCATGCGCTCCTGTGTCAGGTTCGGTCCCGCCTGCATGTTGTTGTTACACATCACCCAGTAGGCATTGAGCTTGCCATCTTTCAGCGCGCGATCCTGAGCGACCGCATGCAGGCCGATTTTGGCGGGAATGGTACCCTGCGGCAGCTTCCACAGTTTCTCAGCCGTCGCACGGTGCTTATCGTTATTCACCACCATGTCTGCGGGCAGGCGATGCGAGAAGGTGCCGACTTCACGTGCGGTTCCGCACGCGGAGGGTTGCCCGGTGAGCGAGAAGGGACCGGTGCCGGGGCGCGAGATTTTTCCGGTCAGCAGATGGATGTTGTAGCACAGGTTATTGGCCCACACGCCGCGCGTATGCTGATTAAAGCCCATGGTCCAGTAGGAGACCACGTTGATGTTTGGGTCGGCATAGAGTTCGGCCAGCGCAATCAGCTGATCCTGCTCTACACCGCTCATCTCACTGGCTTTCTCTACCGTGTATTCGGCAACGAATTTGGCGTACTCGTCGAAGCTGATCGGTGTCGATTCGCCGCTATCCGGGTTTTTCGCTGAGGCCTGACGCGGATCGCTTGGGCGTAATCCATAACCAATATCCGTGACGCCTTTACGCAGCGTGACGTGATTCTGCAGGAAGGCTTTATCGACTTTGTTGTTCTGAATGATGTAGTTGGCGATGAAGTTAAGAATCGCCAAATCGCTTTGCGGCGTAAACACCATGCCGTTATCAGCCAGTTCAAAACTGCGATGACGGTAGGTAGAGAGCACGGCGACTTTAACATTGTCATCGCTCAGGCGACGGGCCGTCAGGCGTGACCAGAGAATCGGATGCATCTCGGCCATGTTCGAACCCCACAGCACAAAGGCATCGGCCACTTCGATGTCATCGTAGCAGCCCATCGGTTCATCCATGCCGAAGGTACGCATAAAGCCCACCACCGCCGAGGCCATGCAGTGGCGCGCGTTAGGATCGAGATTGTTGGTGCGGAAACCGGCTTTCATCAATTTAGAGGCGGCATACCCTTCCCATACCGTCCATTGACCGGAACCGAACATGCCGATGGATTCAGGCCCGTTGGCTTTTAGCGCCGCTTTGAACTTCTGTTCCATGATGTCGAAGGCCTGATCCCAACTCACCGGGGTAAACTCGCCTTCTTTGTCGTAGTGGCCATCGGTCATGCGCAGCAACGGCTGCGTCAGGCGGTCTTTTCCGTACATGATCTTGGGCAGGAAATAACCTTTGATGCAGTTCAACCCACGGTTCACTTCCGCCTGCGGATCGCCCTGTGAGGCCACCACGCGTCCCTCCTGGGTGCCCACCAGCACGCCACAGCCGGTGCCACAAAAACGACACGGCGCCTTTTCCCAGCGGATCGGGGCGCCCAGTGCGGTCACGGCTTTGGTGACGCTGGGAATCGTAAGTCCTGCGGCCACTGCCGCCGCTGCGGCCGCATTGGCCTTCATAAATTCTCGACGACTGACTTTCATGATGCTTCCTTGTGACGATATTCCGTTTCGTCTTGCTGGTGATACACCAGAGAAACGGCCAATACATGCGGGATATTGCGGGTGGCTTCGATGTTATTCAGCAAGGCGCGACTATCAGCAGCACCCAGGGTCACGGCCAGCGTGCCGCGTGCGCTGTCTTCGGCGGCGATTTCGCAATCAGAAAGCAACAGCAATGCCTGCTTTACCGCCGGGATGGCGTGAGATCGCGCCTGGATGACCAGACCGCATACGTGCCAACAGCTTTCAGGGAGAATGGAGTGCGTCATGCGCTCACCTCGTTTAGCCAGCTTGAGATGAGGCGTAAAATACCCTGAGCTTTTACAGGGCTATATCACCCGAAAGGTGTATATCCCGATGTGGGATCAAGGGAAGGACAATTGAAATGAAAACGGGGGCCAAAAGGCCCCCGTTGATGAGAATGGCTGCGATTAACGCGAGCTATCTTCCGCCAGCTTAGCTGCCCCATCATCCTGTTCGTCATGATGATGGTCGTGCTCTTTCATGGCTTCCGCATGCACGCGTTTGCGCACACCGAACCAGCCCAGCACCAGTACCACGGCAATCAGCGGGATGGATGCAATAGTGTAGGTACCGTTTGGATAATCAAACGCCATCAACACCAGCACGCTCACCAGGAACAGCAGCGTCAACCATGAGGTGAACGGTGCCCACGGCAGCTTGAAACTGACGTCTTCCGCTTTACCTTCTTTAATCGCTTTGCGCAGACGCATCTGGCACACCACGATAAAGCCCCAGGAAGAGATGATGCCCAATGAAGCCACGTTCAGTACGATCTCAAACACCTGCGATGGCACATAGTAGTTGAGCACCACACCAACCACGTACACCGCGATGGTAACGAGGATACCGGCGAACGGCACCTGCTGTTTGCTCATCTTCGACATGAACTGAGGCGCAGAACCGCCCATCGACATGGAGCGCAGAATACGACCGGTGGAGTACAAGCCCGAGTTGAGGCTCGACAACGCTGCGCTCAGCACCACGATGTTCATCACGCTACCAATGTAAGGCACGCCCAGTTTGGAGAAGAAGGTCACAAACGGACTCTGCCCTGCCTGATAGGCGTTCCACGGCAGCAGCAGTACCAGCAGCACCACCGAACCGACGTAGAAGAGACCAATACGCCAGATCACGCTGTTGATGGCTTTAGGCAGCATGGTTTTCGGGTCTTTACACTCCCCGGCCGCGGTGCCCACCAACTCAATCGAGGCGAAGGCAAATACCACCCCTTGCACCAACACCAGCGCCGGCAGCAAGCCGTGCGGGAAGAAACCGCCGTTGTCCGTGATCAGATGGAAGCCGGTGGTATTGCCGTCCAGCGGTTTACCGCTGCCCAGGAACACCACACCGACGATCAGGAACACCACGATCGCCAGCACTTTCACCAATGCGAACCAGAACTCCATTTCGGCGAACCACTTCACGCCGATCATGTTCATGGTACCGACAATCGCCAGTGCGCCAAGGGCAAATACCCACTGCGGCACATCACCAAACGCGCCCCAGTAGTGCATATACAACGCAACTGCGGTGATATCCACGATACCGGTCATCGCCCAGTTAACGAAGTACATCCAGCCTGCCACGTATGACGCTTTTTCCCCGAGGAATTCACGTGCATAAGAAACAAAGCTGCCGCTTGATGGGCGGTGTAATACCAGTTCGCCCAACGCACGAAGGATAAAGAAGGAGAAGATACCGCACACCAGATAGACCAGTGCCAGAGCAGGACCAGCCATCTGCAAGCGCGCGCCTGCACCAAGGAACAGGCCGGTACCGATGGCACCGCCAATGGCGATCATTTGTACCTGACGGTTACCCATTGCTTTGTGGTAACCGCTGTCGTGGGAATTGAGCCAGCGTCTTTTCGCAGCGCGTTGTTCGGCTGCGGTTTTTTTAGTTGAATTCATAGCTTTCCTGTTTGTCCTGACCATCAATCATCGCCTGACCAATCGTTTGCGTGCGGCGGTGCGAAATGGGGTAAAACCCGCTACCGATACGGCGGAACGATGTCGCGCGGTGAGCCGGGAATTTACGGCGATGAATCCTACCCGTTCTGCATGAACGAAGCAAAAAATACCGTTTGGTTGCACGAGTTGATTTGTAAGAATCGGTCGCGGTGCACAAAAAAACCGGCCAGTGAATGGCCGGTAAAGGGGTGGCTACAGGGAAATACTACGGGAGGGGATTAACGGTAAATCTCTGCGGTGCCGCTCCACAGGCTGGAATCGCCTGGGTTTTGCACGCCTATGACGCGGTAATGGCTGGCGCCCATATCTTCCGCTTTCTGCGACAGCTGGCGGGTTGCATCATCGATGGAACCGCGAACGCCGCTGATGGAAACGGTACCGCTGCTTTGCAGGTTTTCCGCCTGCTCAGCACTTAAGGGTTGCGCGGCGAAGGCCGTGAAACTTGCGGTGGCAAGCAGTGCAGCAGTCAGAATGGCAATCGGTGTCTTCATCATTTGCTCCTGTTGTCGTCCGTTCATAAAAGTGATTACGCTGCAAATTATCAGCGAAGTAATGAAAAGCAGGCACAGCAGGCCGTAAAGCCGTTCAATAATTCGCCAGCTAACGAGATGCAATCCAGGGAAAGGTAAAGAGAAGTGGATTTCTCTGCTAAAAGTAACCTGATGTGACGATTTCCGGCTCGCTGTCCGCCAGACGCTGCCTTATAATCCCACGCTCTTATAAGGGTTTTATTGTGATAGTGAAACGTCCTGTTACCCGCACCATGGCCCGTGCCCTGAGCGCGATTGTGTTGTTATCGCTGCTCACCACCGGCCTGGCGCTGTTAACGCTCTCCAGCAGTTTGCGTGATGCCGAAGCGGTGAATGTCGCCGGCTCACTGCGCATGCAAATTTACCGCCTTGCCTGGGATACCACGCGCGATCCGCAGCAGTTGACGCAGCACATCCAAATCTATCAGCAAACCCTCAGCTCACCGGCTCTGCAGCATCTGGAGCGCCCATGGGTGCCGAAAGAAGTGGCCAGCCGCTATCGCTATCTGCGCGACAGCTGGCCGCAGTTACAGCTAACGCTGCAGCCCGAGCGCGCGCAGATCTATCAGCAGCGCGTTGCCAGTTACGTGAGTGAGATTGATCGCTTTGTGCTGGCACTGCAACATTACGCCGAACTGAAAATGCATCTGGTGGCGGCCAGTAGCCTGTTTGGTTTCCTGGCGATTGTGGCACTGGCGCTGTGGACCATCCGCTTTATCCGTCGCAATGTGGTACACCCGCTGGATTCGCTGGTTACCGCCAGCCAATACGTTGAGCAGGCGAATTTCAGCTTTCCACCGTTGTCCGTTTCTCAGACCACCGAATTGGGTGTACTGGCACAAGCTTTTACTCACATGGCTGAACGTCTGCACTCGCACTATCGCCTGCTTGAGCTGGCGGTGCGCAATAAAACGGAAGATCTGACGCAAGCCAACCGCACACTGAAATTACTCTATGAATGCTCGCAGGTCCTCACCAGTAGCCCACTTAATCCGGAATTGTTCCAGGGATTGCTGCGGCTGGTTCAACGTCGTGAGGCGTTAACCCTATTGAGCATCGCCAGCGACGGTATTGATTTTCAGGCCGGCGTGGCAGAGGACGGTCTCGAATGGCATCGTTTGCCGCTGCAACAAGAAGATCAGTCACTCGGCGAACTGTGCTGGCAAACACGGCGAGCGCCTCCTGCCGATGAACTGATGCAAAGCCTGGCCAATATGCTGGCGCGTTCGTTATGGATTTGGCAGACGCAAAAACAGTACCAGCAGATGCTATTAATAGAAGAGCGCTCCACCATCGCGCGTGAACTGCATGATTCGCTGGCGCAGTCGCTCTCCTTCCTGCGCATCCAGCTCACGTTGTTGCGCCGCAATGTCGATCACACCCAGCCCCAGGCACAATCGATTATTGCCGAGTTTGATCGCGCCCTGGCCGAGGCCTATCAGCAACTGCGCGAGTTACTGACGACCTTTCGTCTGACTATCGAACAGGCAGATTTAGTGCAGGCGATGCAGGCAATGATCGCCCCGTTGCAGGAACAGTCTCACGCCGCGATCGCCTTCGATTACCAATCGGGCCTGCAAACGCTGGATGCGCAACAGCAGGTGCATGTGCTGCAGATTGCACGTGAAGCCCTGCTGAACGCCATTCGTCACGCACAGGCGCAGCAAATCCATATTTTTTATCAGCGCGATGAAGACGCATTCCATTTGCTGACGATTGAAGATGACGGTTGCGGCATCCGTAGCCTGGAAGAACCTCCAGGCCATTACGGTCTGACGATAATGGCGGAGCGCGCTGCCCGGCTTTCTGGCAGCTTACTGATTACTCCGCAGACGCGTGGCACGCGCGTTACGCTGCGTTTCCCACCGCGACCGGCACACCGGCTGGCTTAACGCGATACACTTATGTTGAATGGACTTTGACTGGAGAATTTATGGCCCCCTCTTCCCTGACTATTATGATCGTTGACGATCATCCGCTGATGCGTCGTGGCATCCGCCAACTGCTGGCACTGGAACCACGTCTGGAAGTGGTGGCCGAAGCCAACAACGGTACCGAAGCGCTGGCTGAAGCACGTCGCCTCTCGCCCGATGTGATATTGCTCGATCTGAACATGAAAGGCATGTCGGGTTTAGATACCCTGAAAGCCCTGCGCCACGAAGGGATCGCTTCGCGCATATTGGTGCTGACCGTTTCCGACGCACGCAATGATATTTACGCCATGGTCGATGCGGGAGCCGATGGTTATTTGCTGAAAGACAGTGAGCCGGAATTATTGCTGGCGCAGGTCATGCGCGGTGCAATGGGTGAGAATGTGTTTAGTGAAGTGGTGGCAGAATATCTGGCAACGCGCCAACCGAGCGCCAATCCTTTCAAACAACTCACCGAGCGTGAACTGGATGTGTTGCAGGAAGTGGCGCGCGGGTTATCCAATAAAGAGATTGCCGCCACCTTGCATATTTCCGAAGAAACGGTAAAAGTGCACATCCGCAATCTGCTGCGTAAACTGGACGTTCGTTCACGCGTCGCCGCCACGGTACTCTGGCTCGAGAGCCGCAATGTGTAGCAGCGCACAGAAAACCAGCACGACATTTACACTTTCTCCATAATTTATCCACGATTCTCTAATTTGCGCCGCGTACAGTAGGCAGCAGCAGGAGTTTTCGGGATAGCACCTTGCACTCCGCCGACGTGAAGCCGACTGCGCTTCACGTTTTACATAATAAAAGTAAAAAATACGCAGCTGAGGAGTGTCGGTTCCATGTCGAATTTTTTTATCGACCGCCCCATTTTTGCCTGGGTTTTGGCTATTTTGCTTTGTCTTTGCGGCACACTAGCGATCATCTCCCTGCCCATTGAGCAGTATCCCGATCTCGCACCGCCTAACGTGCGTATTACTGCCAATTATCCCGGTGCCTCTGCGGAAACGCTGGAGAACACCGTTACCCAGGTTATCGAACAGAACATGACCGGTATCGATAACCTGATGTATATGTCCTCAAACAGCAGTAACACGGGTCAGGCGCAAATCACCCTCACCTTTACCGCTGGCACCAATCCTGATGAAGCCCGCCAGCAGGTACAAAACCAGCTGCAATCCGCACTGCGTAAATTACCCGCCGCCGTTCAATCTCAGGGCGTCACGGTGAATAAAACCGGTGACAGCAATATCCTGATGATTGCGTTTGTCTCTACCGACGGAAGTATGGACAAACAGGATATTTCAGATTATGTCGCCAGTAACATTCAGGATCCGCTGAGCCGCATCGATGGTGTGGGTCAGGTTGATGCCTATGGTTCGCAATACGCGATGCGTATCTGGCTCGATCCTAACAAGCTGATTGCCTATGCGCTGACCACCGATGATGTGGTGACGGCGATTGAATCGCAGAACACCCAGGTGGCGGTCGGCCAGGTTGGCGGCTTGCCATCAGTGGATAAACAAGCGCTCAATGCCACCGTCAATGCTCAGTCGATGTTGCAAACCCCAGAGCAGTTCAAAGCCATCACGCTGAAAACCAACAGTGACGGCTCGGTAGTAACACTGGGCGATGTGGCTGACGTAGCGATGGGGGCGGAAAAATACGACTTCCTCAGCCGCTACAACGGTCAGGCGGCGTCCGGTCTCGGTATTAAGCTGGCGTCCGGTGCCAACGAAATGAACACCGATAAGCTGGTGCGTGCACGTGTGGAAGAGTTGTCGCACTACTTCCCGCACGGGCTGGAAGCCAAAATCGCCTACGAAACTACGCCGTTTGTGAAAGCCTCGATCACCGACGTGGTGAAAACGCTGCTGGAAGCGATTCTGCTGGTGTTCCTGGTGATGTATCTGTTCCTGCAGAACTTCCGCGCCACGCTGATTCCGACCATTGCCGTACCGGTGGTGCTGCTCGGCACCTTCGCGGTGCTGTATGCCTGCGGATTCAGTATCAACACGCTCACCATGTTCGCCATGGTGCTCGCCATCGGCCTGCTGGTGGATGACGCCATCGTGGTGGTGGAGAACGTTGAACGCATCATGAGTGAGGAAGGACTTTCACCGCGCGCCGCCACGCGAAAATCGATGGGACAGATCCAGGGGGCGCTGGTGGGCATTGCGCTGGTGCTGTCGGCGGTATTCGTACCGATGGCCTTCTTCGGCGGCACCGTGGGCGCTATCTATCGCCAGTTCTCGATCACCATCGTGTCGGCGATGGTGTTGTCGGTGTTGGTGGCGATGATTCTAACGCCAGCCCTGTGCTCGACGCTGCTCAAACCCCTTGAACAAGGCCATCATCATGGACGTCGCGGCTTCTTTGGCTGGTTTAACCGCAACTTTAATGCCAGCGCGGAACGCTACGAACGCGGAGTCGCGCGTATCTTGATGAAGGGCGGGCGCTGGCTGGTGCTCTATCTCGGCATCATCGGCGTAATGGCGTTTCTGTTTATCAAGCTGCCGACCTCGTTCCTGCCGCTGGAAGACCGGGGCGTATTCCTGACGCAGGTGCAGCTGCCGCCGGGCGCGACCTTGCAGCAGACCTCCAACGTGGTGGCGAAAGTTGAAAACTATTACATGACCGCCGAGAAAGACAACGTGCTGTCGGTGTTCTCAACCATCGGCGCCGGTCCGGGTGGTAACGGCCAAAACGTGGCGCGCCTGTTTGTACGCCTGAAAAACTGGGAAGAGCGTCCAGGCAGCGATCGTACCTCATTCGCCATCATCGATCGCGCCACCAAAGCCTTCCATAAAATCAAAGAGGGCCGCGTGATCGCCAGCAGCCCACCGGCGATTACCGGCATGGGCAGCTCCTCCGGTTTTGATATGGAATTGCAGGATCACGGCGGCATTGGTCATACCCAGTTGATGGCAATGCGTGACAAGCTGCTGGAGTTGGCTGACAGCAATCCGGCCCTGTCTCGCGTGCGTCACAACGGTCTGGATGACAGCCCGCAGCTGCAAATTGATGTCGATCAGCGCAAAGCGCAGGCGCTGGGCGTTTCGCTCGACACCATCAATGACACGCTGACCACCGCATGGGGCTCAACCTATGTGAATGACTTCCTCGATCGTGGCCGCGTGAAGAAAGTGTATGTGCAGGCCGCAGCGGAATTCCGCATGCTGCCAGGCGATATTAACAAATGGTACGTTCGCAATAGTAGCGGCACTATGGTGCCCTTCTCCGCCTTCGCCACCAGCCGTTGGGAAACCGGTTCGCCGCGTCTGGAACGTTACAACGGCTACTCATCGCTGGAGATTGTCGGCGAGGCAGCCAATGGCGTCAGTAGCGGCACCGCGATGGATGTGATGGAGAAACTGGTGGGGCAACTGCCGTTAGGCGTTGGCTTCCAGTGGACCGGTGCCTCTTATCAGGAGCGCCTCTCTGGTTCACAGGCGCCGGCGCTGTATGCGATTTCGCTGCTGGTGGTATTCCTGTGTCTGGCCGCACTGTATGAGAGCTGGTCGATTCCGTTCTCGGTGATGCTGGTGGTGCCGCTTGGCGTGGTGGGTGCGCTGGTGGCAACCTGGATGCGCGGACTCGAGAACGACGTGTACTTCCAGGTGGGCTTGCTCACCGTGATTGGCTTGTCGGCGAAGAACGCCATCCTGATCGTAGAATTTGCTAATGAGATCAACAGCAAAGGACGCGAGCTGATGGAGGCGACGCTGGAGGCTTCACGTCAGCGTCTGCGCCCGATTCTGATGACGTCGCTGGCCTTTATCTTCGGCGTGCTGCCGATGGCGATCAGCAGCGGGGCGGGTTCCGGCAGCCAGCATGCGGTCGGAACGGGCGTCATGGGCGGCATGATCTCCGCGACGATATTAGCGATTTTCTTCGTGCCGCTGTTCTTTGTGCTGGTGCGTCGTCGCTTCCCGTTAAAAGAGAAGTCACACGATTAAAGCCTAAAATAAAACGGGGCCGCGATATTCGCAGCCCCGTTGTTATTTGGATTGAATTACAGCAAGTTGGGAGTGCCCTGCTTTTCTCTTCGCGATTACTTACTACGTAACATCGCTTCAATAAATTCTTTCCAGTTCCCCAATTCGGTGTCGACCATCATACCCTCTCTTATTGTAGTGGTGATTCTACGCCGATTTTTTCTACAGGTGAATACGTTTCCACCACTCAAGACTATCGGCAAAAGCGCAAAAAACCTTCAATTTGTCGAAAATGCGTACTGACGCACATTTCAGCAAGCCGTTAACACCACAGGGAAAAATCACCTGCGTTTTCGGGTAGCACATTTTTTCGATTAGGATAATTATTAGGAGACTGATGATGCCACCAGGAACTATTCAGGACGTTAATGAAAACGTTTACTGGACCTAATTAATAGAATTGATAACGCAGAAATTATCATTAAAAAACAAATAAAACGCAGCGCCTGATGGCTCAGAGGTCACAGCCAGCAGAGCGCTATGGTAAACTCGCGCTTTATTTTTCACAGGATGGGAACAGGCGATGACAGCGCAGTGGGTGATGTACGGAATTAAAAATTGCGACACCATAAAAAAAGCACGCAACTATTTAGCAGAATCCGGCACCGACTATCGTTTTCACGATTATCGCGTGGATGGCATCGATGACGCGCTACTGCAATCGTTTATCGATCAGCTTGGCTATGAAGTGCTGCTCAATACGCGCGGTACCACCTGGCGTAATCTGCCAGAAGCGGAGCGTGCAGCAGTGACCGATGCGGCCAGCGCGAAAGCCGTGATGCTCGCCCAGCCTGCCATTATCAAACGTCCGGTATTGTCTGCCCCTAACGGTGACTTGCTGGTCGGTTTCAAAGATTCCCTTTATCACGCGTTTATCCAGGAGAAGTCATAACATGTTCTGTCCGGTCATTGAGCTGGCTCAGCAGCTAATTCGTCGTCCGTCACTGAGTCCGGATGATGCCGGTTGTCAGGCGCTGTTAGTGGCACGTCTGGAAGCGATTGGCTTTACGGTCGAACAGATGCACATCGGCGATACCCTGAACTTCTGGGCCACACGTGGTCAGGGCGAAACCCTGGCGTTTGCCGGTCACACCGATGTGGTGCCGCCGGGTGATGCCAATCGCTGGATCAGCCCGCCGTTTGAGCCTTCGATTCGTGATGGCATGCTGTTTGGTCGGGGCGCTGCGGACATGAAAGGATCGCTGGCGGCGATGGTGGTGGCCGCAGAACGTTTTGTCGCGGCTAATCCGCAACATAAAGGACGTCTGGCATTTCTGATCACTTCCGATGAAGAAGCCAGCGCGGTTAACGGCACGGTGAAAGTGGTTGAGCGTTTGATGGCGCGCAACGAGCGCATGGATTACTGCCTGGTGGGCGAGCCTTCCAGTACCGAAATCGTTGGCGATGTGGTGAAAAACGGTCGTCGCGGTTCGATGACCGCCAATCTCACCCTCCACGGTGTGCAGGGCCACGTGGCCTATCCGCATCTGGCCGATAACCCGGTGCATCGCGCGATGCCAGCACTGAATGAGCTGGTGGCCACCGAATGGGATCAGGGCAACGAATTCTTCCCGCCCACCAGCATGCAGATTGCCAACGTGCAGGCCGGCACCGGCAGTAATAACGTGATCCCCGGTGAATTTTTCGTGCAGTTCAACTTCCGCTTCAGCACCGAACTCACCGATCAGATGATCAAAGAGCGTGTTGCTGCCCTGCTGGATCGCCATCAGTTGCGTTACACGCTGGAGTGGAATGTTTCCGGTCAGCCGTTCCTGACCTCGCGCGGCAAACTGGTTGATGCCGTGGTAAATGCTGTCGCGCACTATAATGAAATTGAGCCACAGTTACTGACCACAGGCGGCACCTCAGACGGACGCTTTATCGCGCGGATGGGTGCGCAGGTCGTGGAACTGGGCCCGGTGAATGCCACCATTCATAAAATCAATGAGTGCGTGAAAGCGTCAGATTTGCAGATGCTGAGTCGTATGTACCAGCGCATCATGGAACAGCTGATCGCTTAAGTAAGCACGCTAAAGGAGCAATGGGATGGAATTCTTTAAAGAGTACTGGTGGATCTTAGTGATCCTGCTGATGGTCGGTATTTTAATGAACGTTTATAAAGACTTAAAACGTATCGATCACAAAAAGTTTATGGATAATAAACCGGATTTACCACCGCATCGCGACTTTAACGATAAATGGGACGATGACGACGACTGGCCGAAGAAAAAATAATTGCGGTTAATCTCCTCCCTGTAAACGTAGCGGCGTGATGCGCCGCGCATCTAATAGCGAAGTCGCTATAGAATTGCGCGATTAATCTCGCCGTTACGTTAAGAGCAACCCTCGCTGTTCAACCATCACATCATCATGATGACATCATCATCGCCCGGTTTAGCCCCGCTGAGCGCCTCGTCGAAGTAGCGACGCGGAATGGTATAACGCAGATGATTCAACGCCAGTTGCATGCTGCGATCATCAATAGCATGCGGCAAATCGTCCACCACATCCAGCGTCACATCCCCACCCAGTGCGGTTAACCGTTGCATTGCGGCTTCGGCATGCTCCAGCGGGATCTGATCATCATAATCACCGTGGATCAGATGAATGGTATTACGAGAGCTGACGCGCTCCGGCAGCGTGCTGTAACGACCGCTAAACACAATCGCGCGTCCTGCCAGATCGGCATGGGCTTTGACGCCTTCCAGTACCATGGTGCCGCCCTGCGAAAAGCCAACCAGCGCGGTAGCTTCCGGCCGGACACCCGATGCCTGCTGCCAGTGACGTACCGATTCCACAAACATCGGCATCACGGCATTCACGCCCTGCTGTTCCGAGCGATCATGCGCGGGAATATCCGCAAACCATTGGCGACCCTGTGGCTCACTAGCCGGATAGGGCGCACCGACCGATACAACGAACGCCTCCGGAAACGCTTTGGCGAACCAGTTGCCGACTTGCGCCATCGAATCAGGGTTGTCATTTACGCCGTGATACAGCAAAAACAGCTGCGCAGCGTGTGTCGGTTGCTGAACAATTACATATCGTAGTGCCATAAGATCCTCCTCAAATCACTATACGCCGCTGAGGCGGGAGTGATATTGGGAAAATTTGAACGAGATAATGGATTTATTGCAACGATGCCAACTGCTGCTGCCACTGTTCCGCCCGGCTGGTATTGCACTGAATTAATGCCTCAGCCGTCTCCTGGCGTAAGCGTTGCACCAAAGCTTTACGACCACTGAGACCTGCTTGCTGTGTTGCAGCGCTAAGAGGTTGTTTTTGCACAAGGATGGCTTCGAGTATCGGTTGTGGTGATGCGCGCACCAGGCGCTGCAACGCGGCATAGCTCGCCTCATAAGGCCGTTGCGCCCAGGCAAATCCTGCCAGTAGCGGCCAGTCATCCTCGCTCAGTGTCTGAGAGTGATCGGTCGTCTTGAAGGGAACATCAATAATGTCACGCAACCACACCGCGTCACGCGCAAATCGCTGTGCCGCCTGCTGCTGCAGTTGTTCTCCGGCGGGCGTTAGGGCACGTATCGCCATCGCCGCATAGCAGCCACTGCTGGCTTCACGCTGTGAGCCAATGCGTACCAGAGTAAAGCCACAGCGCTGCCAGAACTGCCAGAGCGATTCGGTATAGCCAAAACTCACCGAAAGGAAATCGCATCCTTCCGCCTGCTGCTGTGCCATGGCCACCAACGCGCTGCCAATACCGCGCTGTCGTTGTGCGGCTAACACGGCAATGCGACTGATACGCTGCGAGCGCAAGGTGGCGGCTTCGGCGAATCCCGCATGGGCTGCCAGTGACTGTGCGACCAGATTGCCGCGTGGACGGCGCAACCCCGCCCAGACGGCATCAGCCAGTGATTTGTCTAACCCCCCCTCCTCCACCAGCCACAGAGCGCCGACAATATTTTCCGGTGCTCCTGCCAGCCAGAAACGCATGCCCGGCGCATCCAGCATGCGGCGGAGATCCAGAGGAGAAGTGCGGTAGTGTGCGCTCGCCAGCAAACGATAGCCCGCTTCCAGCGCGCCTTGCTCTGACGTGGCCGGGAAAATCGTTATCTCGCCGCCATCTTCGCTTTCTATCGCATCCTCAAACAACAGCGCCTGGCTTAGCCACTGCTCCAGTGGATCGTGCGCTGACCAGCGCAGTGGTTCATCAAGCTGGAAATAACGCACCTGTGGCAGGGTGGCGCAGAAGCGCAGCATAAAGCCGCGCCCGGTGCCTTCGTAACCCTGCACGGTGGTGATCATCAGCACACGGGGGAAACGCTGCACTAGCTGCTGCAACAACGGTGCTGGAATGGCGGCCGCTTCATCAACAATCAGCCACTGTGCTGACGGCTCAGCATCCATCGCGAGAATGGCATCTGGCGCCATAAAATGAAAATGTTCACCGGCAAACGCTGCTAACACCTCAGTGGAAACCTTGGCCGGAGCCGTCACCAGGCAGTGCTGATTATGCTTCGCCAGCATCCCCGCCAGCGCCGATTTGCCCCGTCCACGTGCAGCCGTAATCACCGCCACGCCGGAGGGCATCTTAAGCAGCTGTTGCAGGATCTGCTCCTGCTGCTGTGGTGCCTGACAGTGCCAATCGGGTAAGTCCAGTAAGGCAGGTGTACGCGCAGGCTGGTGTGGGTGCAGTAATTCGGGTGCGCGCTCAGGTTGATGCTGATGCAGTAATTCAGATGCGCGCTCAGGTTGATGCTGATGCAGTAATCCGGATGCGCGCGCAGGCTGGTGTGGGTGCAGCAATTCGGGTGCGCGCTCATGCTCATGCTGGTACTGATGCTGATGCTGATGCTGATGCTGCAACATGACCTGCGGATCCTGTTCAATCAGCTGCTGCAGATGGTGAATAAAATGAGGCGTGGCGATAGGTTCAGCGACATCGGCCCAGCGCAGGCTGTCGCAGTCCGGTTGTGTGGCCCAGTCTTGCCATGGCGGCGTCAGTAACAACAACCAGCTTCCCGCACGCAACGTGCCCGCCAACGCCGCAAAGGCCTCCGCATGGAAACCGCTGCGCGCATCGAAAATCGCGTGCTGGAATTCACGACCCAGCAGCGTACGCAGGGCTGCAGGCGCCACGCGCTGGGGGAAATCATCGCTGTCGCTCAGCGTCAGCCAGTCGCCGGACAGCGCTACACGCCACTCCATTGCCTGCTGCGGTGCCCAGTCAGCGTCACCGGCGATCACACACAAGCGACGAATACCCGCTCGCTGCATCGCGGCGGTGATATCAACTAACGACATCAGTTGGCTGCGAAGGTGTTGCAGTCGCCCGGGTTTCCGCTGTCAAAACCGCGTTTGAACCAGGTATAGCGCTGTTGTGAAGTGCCGTGTGTGAAGCTATCCGGCACCACGCGGCCCTGGCTTTTCTGCTGCAATCGGTCATCACCAATCGCTTCTGCGGTATCCAGCGCTTTCTTGAGGTCGCCCACTTCCAGCATATTTTGCTGCTGCACATAATGGCCCCACACGCCGGCAAAGCAGTCTGCCTGCAACTCCATTTTCACCGACAGCTGATTGGCCTGTGTCTGAGTGGCACCCTGCTGCATCTGACGCACTTTAGGCTCGATGCCCAGCAGCTTCTGGATGTGGTGGCCGACTTCATGCGCAATCACATATCCCTGCGCAAAGTCACCCCCTGCACCCAGCTTGGTTTTCATATCATCGTAAAACGACAGATCGATATAGACGGTTTGATCCGCCGGACAGTAAAACGGCCCCATCGCCGACTGGCCAGTGCCGCAGCTGGTTGAGGTGTAGTTGCGGTACATCACCAGCTTAGGTGGCACATACTGTTTGCCCATTTTCTGGAACAACGTGCCCCAGGTCTCTTCGGTGGTGGCGAGAATCACCTTAGTGAATTTGGCATCCTCATTATCCTGCGCAGAGTTCACCGGGCGCTGTTGCTGTTGTGTCACCGGCGTGCCGCCTTCCAGCAGCGCGGTGAGGTCGTAACCGTAATAACCCGCCACGGCCACCACAATCAGCAGAATGATGCCGCCCTTGCCGCGTGGAATGCGGATTTGCCGACCGCCGCCGCCCAATCCGGGTGAATCATTGCGACGATCTTCTACATTGTCGCTTTCACGACGACCTTGCCAGCGCATGGCTCGCTCCTGTTAAAAGGTTTTGCATGATTTTAGTTGGCGGCATCGCTAATCACCAGCGTTGCGGCGTTAGCGTCGCGAGATTGAGAGAAAGGAGGCGTATTAGATAACGTGCAGGCAGGGTAGAAACAGAAAAGGCCGTCACCGATGACGTAATGCTTGTCAGTTAAGATCTTAATGGAGGCCGCAACGGATAACGTTGTGGCCTCTTTTTTACCGCCCTTGGGTAATGCCGCACTCTTCTTTCCGGCAGCACCAGCCCTGGAGCCATCGCCATTAT
>NZ_VWXC01000026.1:0-72611 GCF_011752685.1 Candidatus Pantoea communis | reverse complement strand
TTATGAACAATATCGAGAGCCTGACTGAGAAGCATAAAAAAAATCCGTAATCCCTGAGAGATTACGGATTCTTGCAGAACTGCCGGATCGTTCAACCGATCATTTTTGTCTTAACTGATCGGCATTACGTCACCGATGACGACCTTTTATTTATGACGACACCCTGTTTACCGTGCGCTGGAATGCGCACCGAAAAGGCATCGCTGAAGACTTAATCCAGTTTCACACCCAGGCGGTGCGCCACTTCTTCATACGCTTCAATCAGGCCACCGAGGCTCTGACGGAAACGGTCTTTGTCCATTTTGTCCATGGTCTCTTTGTCCCACAGACGCGCGCCGTCTGGCGAGAACTCATCGCCCAACGTCACTTCACCGTTAAACAGACCGAACTCCAGTTTGAAGTCGACCAGGATCAGACCGGCGTCATCAAACAGTTTGCTCAGTACGTCGTTGGCTTTGAAAGTCAGTTCCTGCATGCGCGCCAGATTGGCTTTGCTGACCCAGCCAAAGGTCTCGCAGTAGGATTCGTTGACCATCGGGTCGTGTTTGGCGTCATCTTTCAGGAAGAGATCAAACAGCGGTGGATTGAGCAACATGCCCTCTTCCACGCCCAGACGTTTTACCAGCGATCCTGCCGCACGGTTGCGCACTACGCACTCCACCGGCACCATCTCCAGCTTTTTGACCAGCGCTTCGTTATCCGACAGCAGCGCTTCCATCTGGGTCGGAATGCCCGCTTCCTGCAATTTGGTCATGATGAAATGGTTGAACTTGTTGTTCACCATCCCTTTACGATCAAACTGCTCGATTCGTGCACCGTCTCCTGCTGACGTATCGTTGCGGAATTCAAGTACCAGCAGATCCGGATTGTCGGTGCTGTATACGGTTTTCGCTTTACCGCGATACAACTCAGCTCGCTTTTGCATCTCATTAACTCCAAACATGAAAGAACCCGTGTTCAGCGGTGTTTCACCGCGCGATGACTGCCTGACGCAATCGTTTACCTCGCCGGGCGCTATTATGCCAAAATCAAAACAAAAAGGCCGGAGAATCTCCGGCCCTTTGGCAATTTATTTGTTCAGTGCGCCCTGGAACACCGCCACCAGCGCGTCATTCTGCGCCTGAGTGAGCACATGGCCCTTAGGATCAATGAACTGCAGACTGCTGCGGTTATCCAGATCGCCAACCTGCAATTTATAATCGCCGTTTGGCAGCTCAGGATCTTTCGCACCAATCGCGTCAAACGCGCTGCTGCCCGGCTGCTTGTAGGTCACTTTCAGACTACCCTGCGAGCGGTTGTCATCGGTGACTTCCATGCCCACACGCTTCAGCGCCGCTGGCAGACGCTGCCAGGTGACGTTAAACGGTGAACGCAGCACCAGCAGTGGCAGACCGGTATCATCTGCGCCGCTCTGGACATCAATCTGCCCGGTCGCGCGGCCCGCAGCGGCATCAGCACTGGCGGTGTCGATCTTATCCAGACCGGTACTGATGTCGTTCAACATCTGGCCGGTATAGCGTTGGATCTGTGCCGGAGCCGTCACCGTCTCACCTTTCTGCTGCAATTCCAGCAGACGGACTGTCAGCACCTGCTGATAGCTCTGGTTTTGTACGCTGATCTGATAACGACCACGATACTGGTTATCTTCATCCGCACGGTTCCACTGCACCCAATCGGTGGTCAGCTGCTGCCCAGCATCATCACGCTGTGCAATCGGGAACTTGTAGGACTGGATCACATTCACCACCTGTGACCAGATCGAGCCACGGCTGCTCTCAACAGCCAGCACACCGGTATTACCAGTGAACTGTGCACGCGTGCCGTTCAGCAGCGCCAGAGGTTGAGCCGGAGGACGAATATCCAGTTCTTTACCTACTGCACCCTTCGCAACAGTGTGCGGCACATCGTAATCGCCATTCTGCAGAGGCAGAATCATCCCCGCCGGGGCTTTTAAATCATGCAGTTCAGGCGCCTGCAGGTAAGATTCATCACCGCTGACCTGGCGCTTATAACGCTGATCGCTGGAACAAGCTGTTAGCAGCATCAGGGTGGACAAGCCCACCACGGTTGCCAGCGTCGAGCGCTTAACTGAATAACTCATTGATTCTCCCTAATTTATCGCAGACCCGCTTTAATCAGCGCCTGAGCCGTTTTCGCCTGACCAGCTTCGGTCAGTGGCGTCATCGGCAAGCGCAGCGTGTCATCCGCGATTAATCCTAGCTGTTTCGCTGCCCATTTAACCGGGATTGGATTGGGTTCACAGAAAAGCGTCTGGTGCAGGTGCATCAGACGCTGATTCAGGCGACGCGCTTCGGCAAAATTACCCTGTTGCGCCAGCGCACAGAGTTCAACCATTTCACGCGCTGCAATGTTGGCTGTAACCGAGATTACGCCTTTGCCGCCCAGTTGCATGGAGTCCAAAGCTGTCGCGTCATCGCCGCTGACAATAATGAACTCATCATTAACCAGCTCTTGGATCTGAGAAATACGCGATAAGTTCCCGGTGGCCTCTTTGATTCCGATAATATTTTTAATTTCGGCCAGGCGAGCCACGGTTTCTGGCAGCATGTCGCAGCCCGTACGTGATGGTACGTTATACAGCATCTGTGGCAGATCGGTGCTTTCGGCAATCGCTTTGAAGTGCTGGAACAGACCTTCCTGAGTTGGACGGTTGTAGTAAGGCGTCACGGTCAGACAACCCACCACACCGGTGCCGGTAAAGCGCTTCGTGAGAGAGATACCTTCAGCAGTGGCATTGGCGCCGGTACCGGCAATCACCGGGATACGGCCATCCGCCAGCTCCAGGGTCTGCATCACCACATCGCCATGTTCTTCATGGCTGAGGGTAGCGGATTCGCCGGTGGTGCCAACAGAAACAATCGCCGCGGTGCCGCTGGCAACATGATAATCAATCAGTTTTTTCAAACTCTCGCGGCAGACATTACCTTTTTCATTCATTGGCGTAATGAGCGCAACAATACTTCCGGTGAACATGGGCTATCCCCTCGACAAACAAGTGCCTCATGTTACGTTTTACCTCGAAAGAAAAGCAAGCGAGCCAAGCCATTCCTGCCCTTGTCAGCAGTTTTTTTTATGTTTACCTTATGGTTATTAGCGAACGTACAGGAAATGCCATTTTGTCGCAGTCACAGCCTCACCATCTGGTGATCACCGCATTGGGCGTTGATCGTCCGGGTATCGTCAATACCATCACTCGCCACGTCAGTAGCTGCGGCTGTAATATTGAAGACAGTCGTCTGGCGATGCTGGGCGATGAGTTCACCTTCATCATGTTGCTTTCGGGGAGCTGGAACGCGATAACCCTGATTGAATCCACGCTGCCGATGAAAGGGGCTGAGCTGGAACTGTTGATTGTGATGAAGCGCACTAATGCGCGCGTCACCCCGCCGATGCCTGCCACGGTATGGGTGCAGGTGGAAGTGCCAGATTCTCCTCATCTCATTGAGCGCTTTACCGATCTGTTCGATAAACATCAGATGAACATTGCCGAATTGGTGTCGCGTATTACCCCGGCACAGGAAGGTGTCCCACCGACACTGTATATTCAGATGACGGCACACAGCCCGGATAATCAGGCCAGCGCACCGTTTGAACAGGCCTTCAACAATCTGTGTGAAGAACTGCATGCACAAGGCTCAATTCGTCTTTATAGTGTCACCGACGATGCCAACAACACCCTGTAAGCTAACGCCGGATTATTTCTCCACACACTCTGCCCTGCGGCATACCGTGTAGTGAAATAACCCAGAGGGTGGCACCCGCTGGTGCTTTTTGCCGCGAGGGTGTATTACCCACAGCATGAAGAAAAAAATGGAGAGTTGTGATGAATCCACTGAAAGCCGGTGATACCGCACCGAAATTTAGCTTGCCCGATCAGGACGGCGAACAAGTAAATTTGGCCGACTTCCAGGGACAGCGCGTTCTGGTCTATTTCTACCCGAAGGCCATGACGCCGGGTTGCACCGTTCAGGCCTGTGGTCTGCGCGACAACATGGATGCGTTGAAAACCGTGGGCGTGGAAGTGCTGGGCATCAGCACCGATAAGCCTGAAAAGCTGTCACGTTTCGCCGAAAAAGAGGTGCTGAACTTCACCCTTTTATCTGATGAAGACCACCAGGTCTGCCAGGAATTCGGTGTCTGGGGTGAGAAAACCTTTATGGGTAAAACCTATGACGGTATCCACCGCATCAGTTTCCTGATCGACGGCAACGGCAAAGTTGAGAAAGTCTTCGACGACTTCAAAACGTCGAACCACCACGACATCGTGCTGGATTATCTGAAGTCGGCATAAAACAAAACGGGTGCACAATGTGCACCCGTTTTGTTTACCCCTGCTGATGTTCCAGCGTGGTTTCCGGCCAGGCGCGCACCACGGCCTTGATTAACGTCGCCAGCGGGATGGCAAAGAACACGCCCCAAAAGCCCCACATGCCACCAAAAATCACCACCGAAAGAATGATCACCAGCGGATGCAGGTTGACCGCCTCTGAGAACAGAATCGGCACCAGCACATTGCCATCCAGCGCCTGCACCACCAGATAAACGATAAACATCGTCCAAAAATCGGTGCCTAAGCCCCACTGGAATAGACCGACGCCAATCACCGGAATGGTGACCACCATAGCGCCGATGTAAGGGATTAGCACGGAAATCCCGACCAGCACCGCCAGCAGCAGCGCATAGTTGAGCCCTAAGACCAGGAAGGCAATCCAGGTGACAAACCCTACCGCGACCATCTCCAGCACTTTGCCACGAATGTAGTTGGTGATTTGCTGATTCATCTCCTGCCACACCACGCCCGCTAACCCGCGATTGCGCGGCAGCACGCGACGCACAGCATTGAGCATCTGTTCTTTATCTTTCAGCAGGAAGAACACCATCAGCGGCACCAGCACCAGATAGATCATCAGCGTCATCAGCCCGACTAGCGAGGCCAGTGAGTACTTCACCAATGACTCCCCCAACCCGGTCAGGCGGCTACGCAGATTCTCCACGATGATATCGATGATGCCCGCATCCACCAGCGCCGGAAAACGCTTCGGCAACCCGGCGGCATAGACGTAGAGCTTGTTGAGCATATTCGGCAGGTCACGCAGCAAATTGATGCCCTGCTGCCAGGCCACTGGCGCAACAATCAGCACCATCACCAGCAAAATACCGGCAAAAACAATCAGCACCATGCTGGTGGCGCAGGTGCGGCTGCATCCCAGGCGCTGTAATCGAACGGTTGGCCACTCCAGCAGATAAGCCAGCACCAGCGCGACCAGCAACGGTGCTAATAATCCACTGAAGAAAAACAGGATACAGAACGCCATCAACAGGATTACCAGCAGGCCAATCGCCTGCGGATCGCTAAAGCGACGTTTGTACCATTGGAAAAGCAGAGCCAGCATTTCACTTCCTTGACGCCAAAAACGGGATGACGATTGTACAGAAATTTACGGCGAAAACCTGATGTGCATAAACCTGCATCTTAAGAAACCCGATGAGGATCTGCGCTTCGGGGCAGGCGGCAAAGCCTGAGCAGCTAAGGTCCAATAGCGCCTGTTTAATCACCCCATATTGGGCTGGATATTTTGCAGAATCCTGTGCGTCTGTGCACACCGTATAAATCCTGCACTTTGGTGATAGGGTCGCCATTTTAGTCGACCCTTAAGGCACTAGCGGGTAATACTGCTCACCAGCGCATCCTGCCCGGCAATCATCACGCAGTTACGTCCGGCATTTTTCGCCTGATAGAGTGCGGCATCCGCCTGTTTCAAGCTCACATCTTGCGGCTGGTTATCGGCCTCCCAATGTGCGATGCCCACTGAAAGCGTGATATGCCCAACATGGTCAATCCAGCTCTCGGCGATGCTGGTACGCACGCGCTCGGCAATCACCCGCGCTTCTTCCGTCGAGGTGGCTGGCAACAGCATCAGAAATTCCTCGCCGCCATTACGGCACACCACGTCGGTCTGGCGCGCACTGTTACGCAGGGTACGCGCCACCTGTTTGATCACTTCGTCACCCACATCATGGCCGAAGTTGTCATTCACCCGTTTGAAATGGTCGATATCCAGCGCCAGCACCGCAAAAGGCTGACGCATGGTTTCGAAGTAATCCAGCACCGCACTCAGGCCACGGCGGTTAAGCAAACTGGTCATCGGATCGGTTTGTACTTCCGATTTCAGCCGACCGATTTTGTCCTGTACCAGTCCGATCCCGGTGAGCAAGGCGCGTTTCACCTGTGCGGCTTCGAAGTACCAGGCACGAATACCGCCAATTTCACCCGAAACGCCCTGGGTGTCCATCTGACTGGCTTTACGCGCCAGTTGCCACAGCGGCAAGGCAATCAGACGGGCGAAGATCACCGCCATCAGTAAAGTCAGCAACGCAAACGGCACCGAGTTTTTCAGCACTTTCAGCAGCAAACCCGAGAGCGGTTGCAGGGTGACGTCGGTTGGTTTGAGCGCCACCACCATCCAGCCGGTGGTCGGCACAATGGCGTAACCCGCCAGTTTCGGCGTGTCTTCTTCTTTGACCTGCACCTCGCCATTGGTGCTCTCATTGCGTTGACGCTCGCTGACGATCTCTGGCGCGGTTTTACCAATCAGCTGGCTATTCTGGTGATAAAGCACCTGATTGTTGCGATCCAATACATACACGCGCGTGCCATCCCGATAGAACTGCTCACCGAGTAAGGCATTGAGGATACTTTTCTTCTTCAGATAGATGGTGCCGCCTACATAGCCGAGGTAGCGTCCTTCGTTGCTCCAGATCGGCCAGGAGACAAACACAATCAGATTGTTGGCAGCAGAGATGGTGGGTTTGCTCACCATCGGTTGGCGCTGTGCCAGCGCTTCCCGCGAAGCCTGGCTGGTGAGCTGCATGCCTTTAAGCATCAGTGACTCAGGCGAAATCGCTTTCACTATCCCATTGGTGTCGACCACCGCAACGGAGTTGAAGCTATTGGTTTGCTCACGCAGACGATTCACTTCCTGCTGCGCCAGTTCCGGATTATCAAAATCCTTGCCCAACTGCGTCGCGCTGTAGTGCAGCTGCGACTGTGCCAGCTGGAAAAAGACTTCCGTGGTGGCAGCCAGTTTGGTGGCATAAGCGCGATTGGCTTCGAGCGTGCTCTCGATCAGCACCATACGCTGCACACGCCAGGTGGCGTACAAGGTATTGGCGAGCGTAATGACGATACTGGTGATCGCCAGCAACGCGATCAGCGTACGCAGGTCAGTTTTTGGCCGGATGCGCATCAGCATGACGCAACCGCCCTGGTGTGAAAATTCATCATTCGCGTGCCTGACAATATAGTTATAGTTGGACTAGCTACCCCTGGTGAGTGAACCGCCAATTGTACACCTGCAAACCAGATTGAGCACGAACCATCCTGTCAGACACGCGTAATTATTCAGCAAACGTTGGCGCTAATCGATCAGACCATTCGCATCATAGAACGGCCACGGACCCGGATAATCGCCGATAGCGCACTGGTGTGTCGTCATACCTTGCTGTGGGTGCCAGCGATGTAGCAGGAAACCCGGCGGCTCCAGCACGAAATTCGCCGGACCATTTTCAGACAAATCAAAGGCCACCTGATGCGACACGCCTGGCGCCACGCAGGCTAACGTACCGGCGAAACGCGCCTGTACCGAACGATGCAAATGACCGCTCAACACGCGTTCCACCTGCGGATGCTGGCGGATAATCGCCGCCAGCGCGTCGGGATTGCGTAGCGGTTGCTTATCCATATGGCCGATGCCGGAAACCAACGGTGGATGGTGCAACATCACCAGCGTAGGCAATTGTGGCTCACGTGACAGCTGTTCTTCCAGCCATTCCAACTGCGCTTGATCCACATAGCCCCACGGCTGCTGCGGCACGCTGGAGTCCAGCGCCAGCAGTTGCACCCCTTTCACCCGCGCCTGCCAGTTGAGGGTTTCGCCACGTTGCAGATAGTGGTGATCCGGGAACGCCGCGCGTAGCTGCTGGCGATCGTCGTGATTGCCCGCCATCAGCATGTAAGGCAGTTGCAAACGTCGCAGCGCCGTTCGCAGCGTTTGATACTCTTCTGCATTACCGAAATCCACCAGATCGCCGGTGATCACCACCATGTCCGGGCGCGGCGTCAAACGATTCAGGGTGTCGATGACCCGCAGCAGCGCCGCCTGGGTATCCACTTTTTTATACGACAGGCGACCGTTCGCCTTGATATGTAAATCACTTATTTGCGCAATCAGCGTCAATGCTTCAGACACGAATTTCTTCCTCAGGATGCACAAAATTGCAGGGCGGCGTCTTGCGCCAGCGTCCAGCTCACCGGTTGTCCGGCATGCCAGGCTTCACGCGCATGGCGATCGACCTGAATCGGCATTGCAAGGCCGATATCGATCATCAGCCGCTGCGACGCGCCTAAAAAGGTGCTGGCAAGGATAAAGCCCTGGCGTGCGTAGCGATTATCATCGGCGAGTAGCACATCTTCCGGACGACAGAAGCGCTGAGGATTGCCGCGCTTATCCACATCGACGCAGTTAATCGCCCCGACAAAATCCGCGACAAACTTCGAAGCGGAATGCTGATAGATATTTTGTGGCGTATCGATCTGTACCAGACGCCCCTGCTCCATCACCGCGATGCGATCGCCGAGCGCCATGGCTTCTTGCTGATCGTGCGTGACGTACACGGCGGTGATCGCCAGCTTCTTCAGTAAGGTGCCGATTTCCAGACGCAGGCGATCGCGCAGACGTGCATCCAGCGCCGCCAGCGGCTCATCAAACAGCAGCACTTTGGGTCTGGCTGCCAGCGCACGCGCCAGTGCCACACGCTGTTTCTGTCCACCGGATAACTTATCAATGCTGCGCTGTGACAACGCGCTGAGATCCACCAGCTCCAGCATCTCCTGCACGCGCGCTTCACGTTCAGCACGCGCCACGCCCTGCACTTTCAAGCCGTAGGCCACGTTCTCGGCCACGTTGAGATTGGGAAACAGCGCATAGTTCTGGAACACCATGCCAACGTTGCGTTTCTCAATCGGCAACGCGGTAACGTTACGATCGTCGAACCACACCTCGCCGCCCGCATCACAGCGTTCAAGCCCGCTGATGATGCGCAAGGTGGTGGTTTTTCCGCAGCCAGAAGGCCCGAGCAACACCAGGGTTTCCCCGGGATTCACGGTCAGATCGAGCGGATGCAATGCCAGTTGGTGATTGAAGTGACGTGAACAACCGCGTAGCGTCACGGTAACGGCCGCAGGATTCATGCCGCCTCCTTGTTTTGGCGCGATACCGCGCGGTTAAGCCAGTGATTCACCGCATTCAGCATCAGCAGTAGCGGCAAAATCATCAGAATGAAAATCAGCGTATAAGCGGAACCCACTTCCAGTCGCATGGAGGCGTAACTGTCCGCGAGGCCAACCGGCAGGGTTTTGGTCAGCGGCGTATGCAGCATCCAGGTGATGTTGAACTCCCCCACCGACAGGGTGATCACCATAAAGGCGCCCGCCAGAATGCCGTTGCGGCAGTTGGGTACCACCACGGTAAAGAAGCGCTGCCACAGGCTGGCACCGAGGCTGGCGGAAGCTTCTTCCAGACGCGGCATATCGATCGCCTGCATCACCGCCAGCACCGGTCGCATCATAAACGGCAGCGTGAACAGCACGTGACCAATCAGAATAAATACCCAGCTGTCACGCAGGCCGGAAAACTGGCCGTAAAGCAGAATGATGCCGAGCGCGGTGGCTAAGCCGGGCAGCGCCACGGGCAACATCAGGCACTCTTCAATACGTGCTGCCCAGCGGCCGGGCGCTTTCAACAAACCCCACGCGGCGGGTACGCCAATCACCAGAGTGACCAGCAGGCAGAACAGCGCAATCAACAGCGACAGCCAAAACGTGTCGGCATACATCTCCCACACCTGTTCAACCCACTTCAGCGTCAAACCGCTGCGCAGACCGATAAAATAGTTGTTGGTGACGCCCGCCAGCATCGACAGCACCACCGGCACAATCATAAACAGCGCGGTGAGCGTGGTGACAAGCAGCTGCAGGCTAAACAATCCGCGACGATTCATGCGGCCCCCTTGTGTGCCAGGCGGCGCGCTAACATCAGCGCCAGCCAGGCGACCGCGCCCATCACCACCGACAGCGCCGCCGCCGTAGCAAAGTTAGCGTAGTTAGTGAATTCGCCATAAATGGTCAGCGGTAACACCGCCAAATCGGTGCCGAGCGTAAAAGCGGTGCCAAACGCGCCCATGCTGGTGGCGAAACAGAGTGCGCCGGTAGAGAGCAATGCCGGCTGCAGGCCGGGCACGATCACGTCCCAGGTAATACGCCACTGACTGGCGCCAAGTGATCGCGCTGCCTCTTCCAGCGAGCGGTCAAGCTTTTCACTGGCCGCCACCAACGTGACGATGGCGCGCGGCAGCGAGAAATAGAGATAGCCGATAAACAATCCGGTGAGTGAATAGGCCAGCGTCCAGCGCTCGTGCACCAGGCTCATGCTAATTTGCGCCAGCAAGCCCCGACGGCCAGCGAGCATCACCACCAGAAAACCCACTACCACGCCGGGAAAAGCCAGCGGGAAGGTCAATAAGGCTAATAACGTGCCGCGCCCAGCAAAACGCTGACGCGCCAGAAAACAGCCGACGATGGCAGCAAGCACCAGCGTGACCAATGTCACCGCCAGCGACAGCAATACGGTATTCAGCAAACTCAGCAGGTAATTCGGCTGGCTAATCACGGTCCAGTAGCCGCTGTGCTGGGTGGTGCGATCGTTTTGCATCCCGATTTGCAACAGGCGCGCAAACGGCAGCAACCAAAATGCACTGAAGAACAGCAGCGCGGGCAGCGCCAGCCACAACCATTTGCTGCCCGGCAAGCTGCGAGCCTGGCGGCGTGAAGCCGCCAGGGTGTCGGAGATCGACATGATTAGTGAATCTCGCTCAGGTACTTAGCAGAGAAGGCTTTCTGCGCATCGGCCATCTGCTGATAGTCGACAGTTTGGGCGCGTGCATAATCGCTATCCGGCAGGAAGAATTTCTTCGCTTCGGATGACATTGCAGAAGTACGCACCGGGCGCAGGAAGGCATTGGCCCAAATCGCCTGACCTTTGTCCGACAGCACATAATCGATCACTTTCTTGCCATTAGCTTCGTGTGGCGCGTTCTTCACCAGACTGATGACGTAAGGAACCGTCACCGTGCCCTCTTTCGGGATCACAAACGCAACGTTGGCGTGATCTTTATATTTGGCGCGATAGGCGTTGAAGTCGTAGTCGAGCAGAATCGGGATTTCGCCGGAAATCAGACGCGCATAGGCCGTCTGCTTCGGTACGATTGGCTGGTTGGCCTGCAGTTTCTTGAACCAGTTCAGCGCTGGCGTGAAGTCCTGCATGTTGCCGCCTTTCGCCTGGTTAACGGCCACAGCAGCCACATAACCGACAAAGGCACTGGCCGGATCAAGGTAGCCAACCATCCCTTTGTACTCAGGTTTCAGCAGGTCATCCCAGGATTGTGGCACTGGCGCGCAGCCGAGCGCATCCACGTTGACCATAAAGCCCATGGTGCCCGAGTGCAGCGCAACCCATTTACCGTTTGGATCTTTCATTCCGGCTGGGATGTCGTCCCAGTGCTGCGGTTTATAACCGGTGATGACGCCCGCGCTGTCGGCCTGGATGCCGAAACTGACGCCGTAATACACCACATCTGCCACCGGATTGCCCTTCTCCGCCACCATTTGCGCCAGCGCCTGGCCGGAGTTTTTGTTGTCTTGTGGCACGGTGATGCCGGTGTCTTTGGCAATGGCTTTGAGCTGTGTACCCCAGTCAGCCCATTCGGGCGGACAGTTGTAGCAGATCGCGGTTTCGGCGGCCTGCGTCATCATACTGAACAGCGAACCGGCGGTCAGCGCGATCGCTCCTGCAAGAATTTTCATTTTTTTATGGAATTTCATGGTGGTTATGGTTCCCTGGTGGTGGCAGTCAAAACGGTGGCGGGTGCGGCGATGCTTTCACCGCTCCGCAACCGGTGGGCCAGTACGCGGGTGCCGCGGCTGGCTTGTTGTAACAACATATCGATGGCACAGGCACCGAGCATGTCGGCTGGCTGAGAGACGCTCGCCAGTGACGGCGCAATCTGCTCGCCAATATCGATGCCGTCAAAACCCATCACCGAAAGTTGCTGCGGGATGCGTACACCGGCACGCGCCGCGGCACCAATCAGGCTGATGGCGAGCAAATCATTTGTACAAATCACCGCTGTCAGCGGTGCTGCGCCCTGCAACTGCGGTTGCAGCAGCGCGAAATCAGAATGGGTATGGCTGGTCATTTCAATCACCGGCAGCGCATTCAGCCCTGCGGCCTGCATCGCATCGCAGTAGCCCTGATAACGCAGGCGAGCGCGATCCGATTGCAGCATCGGCCCGGCGACCATGCCGATATGACGATGGCCCAGACTTAGCAAATGTTCGGTGGCTTCCCGCATCGCCTGCTGGTTATCCACGCAAATCGCTGGCCAGTGACTCTGCTGAGGCACGTTGTGCGCCAGAACAAACGGCATGCTGGCTTCATGCAGCGTGGTC
The DNA here is from genome assembly GCF_011752685.1 of Candidatus Pantoea communis. Classification (NCBI taxonomy): domain Bacteria; kingdom Pseudomonadati; phylum Pseudomonadota; class Gammaproteobacteria; order Enterobacterales; family Erwiniaceae; genus Pantoea; species Candidatus Pantoea communis. The sequence goes on along the minus strand of NZ_VWXC01000026.1, from coordinate 60,025 downwards.
AGAACCGCGCTGTTATCCGCATCAGCCACGGTCAGCACCAGGCCCGCCACGCGCTGGCGCAGCATGTGTTCGACGATCGCCGCTTCACGCTCTGGCTGATAATCACTGGTTGCCACCAGCAAACCGTATCCAGCTGCACGCGCCTGACGTTCCATCGCCTGTAACTGGCGTGAGAAGATCGGGTTGAGCAGCGAAGGCAACAGCACACCCAGCGTGGTGGAACTTTGCGTACGCAGCTGACGTGCAATGTGATTGGGGCGAAATCCGAGTTGCTCTGATGCCGCCAACACCTTTTCCAGCGTGTCAGGCCGCAACAGATGGGGATCAGAAAATGCGCGTGCGGCGGTAGCGCGAGATACGCCAGCCAGCTTTGCCACACTGATTAAATCGGACATGTTCGCCTCGTGATTGAGCAATGAGATCGATCTCATTGGCGCTTAAAGTAGCGGCGAACTGTGACAGCAACATCGCGGGGAGATGACGAAAAAATGACAGCAGCGCGAACTGCTGTCAGGCAGGAATTACAACATCAGGAAGGCGTAACCTTCGTTTTGCAAAGAGGCAACCGTGGTGCCACTGGAGAGCGTATGAGTGACGCGCGTATCGATCCAGTCACGCTGTAGCTGATGGAACGCCACCGACTGATCGCAAATCGTCACCTTTACACCCGCCTGCTTTAACTCATCGATCAATTTCAGGTTCGGGTTATCTGTGCCGTAAGCTTTGCGGAATTGTTCGTTATTCAGCGCGGCGGGCACGGCATCGCTGTTGATTGACACCACGAAATTCAGCTGATTTAGCGGCACCCCGGCAGCGTAATAAAGGTTGGTGACACGCGCCACGCGTTCCAGTCCGAGGTTAGGTTGACGGACATCCCCTTCCGTGCGGTTGATCTGAAAAACGACCTTATTGCTCAGGCCTGGCGTATTCGCGGGATTGTAATCCGGCGTATTCACAAAATGGATTTTGCCGTAGCCCGCGATGGCTGGCGTGCTCCAGAAGTCCGCTGGCTCGCTTTTGTTGTCAGCAAACTTGCTGCTGACCTTATCCACCAGCTCTGGAAGCTGTAACACATTACCGCCCACGAAACCCGCCAGTGCGGCGATAACAATATAGGACGCTGGACGCATTTCACTTCTCCTCGATAGAAGACCCTAAGCCCAATTACATTTGCAGGAAGGCATAACCCTGATTTTCCAGCGTCGACACCGTGGTCGGACTGGACAACGCATGAATAACCGATTGATCGATCCACTCTTTCGGGAAGTGATGGAATGCCACTGACTGATCGCACACCGACACTTTGACGCCTAATTTGTTGAGTTCGCCGATCAGCGCCAGATTGGGGTTGTCAGCTTTATAAAATTGCTGGAAATGCGCGTTATCCAGCATGGCAGGCGTGGCATCACCGGTCACAGAGACCACAAAGTGCAGCTGATCGGCAGGCACGCCTGATGCGATGTAGAGGTTAACTACGCGGGCGACGCGCTCCAGCCCAAGATTAGGCCGCTTCATGTCCCCTTCGCTTTTGGTGATTTGAAACACCACTTTGTTGCTCAGCCCGACTACCGGTTTAAAGGCGGCATCAGATTCGTAATGGATTTTGCCGTAACCATCGACAGCAGGCGTGCTCCAGAAACCTTCAGGATCGGTTGGCTCGGCAGAAAAATGGCTCACCACTCGCTGATAAATATCATCACTTTTGCTGACGGTGGCGCCAACAAACCCACCCACGATCGCAATCAGGGCGTAAGAGACAACAGAACGCATAAAAACTCTCCGGCATGCACTGCGCTAATTCACAGTCCGTTTGAATAAAGTGCCTTATCTATATCACAGCGTGAGCAGGGTAAAAGTCCTGTAGTTTTGGCCTGTCCGAGGTTTTCATTGCGGAAATAATAATTAGTCAGGCTAATTGAATAATGCTTTCGATTGAGCTGAAGAGGTGCCTAAAAAAATAACTGGCTTGAATCGACTGTCAGCTATTTAGGTTTTATCAAGCCAGGGGAGCTGAAAATATGACCATACTTAACTAAAATTTCGGCGACCCTATAAAAAATCACCATTAAAATCACTGATGGATAAAACAGGCCAGTTCACTGTTTTGACGTTTGTTTTTCAGAGTAAACCTGGAAAAGTTCATGCCAGATTCAATTATTTTGAGCAACTTTACGTAACTTTAACTTCTGAACCTGTAAAAGCGCTAACCTGGTCGTGGCGGACTATTCAATTTTTTGCTGCAATCAGCGCCCGCTGTAGCCATTTTTTCATTTTAAGTCTGTGTCGCTTCTTCATTTGCTTGTTACCACGCGCTGGTTAAGATAGAAGCGCTGCGCCAAAGGAAAGCACGCGCAGAACATTTGAACGACTTACCTGTCCAATAGCAGGTGACTTTTACAGGATCAAGGCATGTTTAACCGGTTGAAAAAATCAGTGCTGGCGGCCCTTATTCCTACGCTGCTGCTGACGCCTGCACTCTCCGTGCACGCGGACGTGAGTGATAATCTGCCCGATATGGGAACCACGGCGGGTTCAACGCTATCCATTAATCAGGAATTACAAATTGGCGACTTCTACGTGCGCCAACTGCGCGCCAGTGCGCCGCTGATTAACGATCCGCTATTAAATCAATACATCAATGAGTTAGGGCAGCGCCTGGTGGCGCATGCCAATTCGGTGCGCACGCCGTTTCACTTCTTTCTCATTCAGAATGACGAACTGAACGCTTTCGCCTTTTTCGGCGGCAACGTAGTGCTGCATTCATCATTGTTCCGCTACACCGACAATGAAAGCCAACTGGCGTCGGTGATGGCGCACGAAATTTCCCACGTCACCCAACGTCATCTGGCGCGTGCGATGGAAGAGCAGAAGCGTAATGCGCCACTCACCTGGGTGGGTGCATTAGGGTCGATTCTGCTCGCCATTGCCAGCCCACAAGCCGGGATGGCAGCATTGACCGGTACATTGGCGGGCACGCAGCAGGGCATGATCAGCTTTACTCAGGCCAACGAGCAGGAAGCCGACCGCATCGGCATTCAGGTGCTGCAACGTGCGGGTTTCGATCCTCAGGCGATGCCAGCTTTCCTGCAGAAGCTCGCCGATCAAAGCCGCTTCTCTTCTAAACCCCCGGAAATTTTGCTCACTCACCCCTTACCGGATAGCCGTTTGGCCGATGCGCGTAACCGTGCCAACCAGATGCGCCCGGTGGTGGTGCAGTCATCTGAAGGCTTCTATATGGCGAAGGTGCGCTCGTTGGGTATGTATGCCACGGGCCGTAATCAGCTGACCGATGAGCTGTTAAATGAATACGCCAAAGGCAACTCACGTGAGCAAATGGCATCGCAATACGGTAAAGCGGTGCAGTTCCTGCAGGCAAAAAGCTTCGACAGCGCGAAAAAAATCATCACACCAATGCTGGCGAAACAGCCAGATAACGTCTGGTTGCTGGATATCATGACGGATATCGACATCGGCCTGAACCAGCCGCAACAGGCCATCAACATGCTGACCAGCGCTAAAGGAAGCAGCACCAATCCGGTGCTGCAGCTCAACCTCGCTAACGCTTATGTCGAGGCGAAACAGCCCGCTAACGCCACGCGCATCCTCAATCGTTATACCTTTGCCCATCCCGATGACGTCAATGCCTGGGATTTACTGGCACAAGCCTCGGCAGCACAGGGATTACGGGATGAGGAGTTGTCGGCACGAGCGGAAGGATTAGCACTCAATGGCCAGCTCGATCAGGCGATCACCACCCTGAGCAGTGCCAGCGCCCAGGTGCCGCTCGGCAGCCTGAAACAGGCACGTTACGATGCTCGCATCGATCAGTTCCGCGAACTGCAAAAGCGGTTCCGTCAGTATCAGAAAGGATAAAAAATCATGGTGAGCATTTATCACAACCCGCGTTGCAGCAAGAGCCGCGAAACTCTGGCGCTGTTGCAGGATAAAGGCATTGAACCTGATGTGGTGCTGTATCTTGAAACACCGCCTGACGTGCCGGCGCTAAAAAAACTGCTGCAACAGTTAGGCATGAGTAGTGCGCGCGATCTGATGCGCCGCAAAGAAGATCTCTATAAGGAGTTAAATCTGGCAGACAGCCAGTTGAGTGAAGATCAACTGCTGCAGGCGATGGTTGAGCATCCGAAACTGATCGAACGCCCCATCGTGATCAACGGTGATCAGGCACGAATTGGCCGTCCACCGGAAGCGGTGCTGGAGATTGTTTAAAGCCCCAGCGCTTCTTTGACAAAAGGAATGGTGAGCTTGCGCTGTGCGCTGATAGAGGCGCGATCTAACCGATCAAGCGTATCAAACAGCGTGCGCATTTCGCGGTCGAGGCGTTTCAGCAGGAAGCGCCCGACATCTTCCGGTAACTCAAAACCACGCAGCCCCGCTCGCATTTGCATCGCCTGGAGTTTGTCTTCATCTGACAATGGCTGCAAACGATAGATTTGTCCCCAGTCGAGACGGGAAGCTAAGTCCGGCAGGCCAAGATTGAGCTGACGCGGTGGACGATCGCCGGTGATCAGCAAACGCGTTTTGCCGATTTCCAGAATACGGTTATAGAGATCGAAGATCGCCATCTCCCACTCGGCATCACCGGCAATGCATTCGATATTATCAATGCAGACCAGTGTCAGGTTCTCCATGCCGTCCAACACTTCCGGCACAAACCAGGTGCGTTTATCCAGCGGAACATATCCCACCGCTTCACCACGGGCCGACATCTCAGCACAGGCTGCATGCAGTAAGTGACTACGGCCGCCGCCTTCACGTGACCAAAAATAGAGATAGCTACCGTGTTGCTGAGAGAGTGCGCCTTGCAGCGCCGCCAGCAGAGACGGATTTTCCCCCGGCCAGAAACTGGCAAAGGTTTCATCATCGGGTAAATAGAGTGGCAGTGAAAGCTGTGCCGGCGTGTTCAGAAGTACCTCAACGGATGAGCAGGCAGAAAACGGCGCAAGTTTATCACGATCCTTGCAAGAGATGAACCAGGCTTCCCTGCCCGGCAAAGCGCATTAACTTTCGCGCTTTTCTTCGGCATCCAGTACCACTTCCTCGGGCCGTAACAGATTGATTACGCGGAAAATCAGTGCCAGCGCGACGCCAACGATGGTGGCCAGCGCCATGCCTTTCAGTTCTGCAGCGCCGATATGCACTTTCGCGCCGCTGACGCCGATGATCAGGATCACCGAGGTCAGGATCAGATTCTGCGCTTTGTTGTAATCCACTTTAGATTCAATTAATACGCGAATACCGGAAGCCCCGATCACCCCGTACAACAGCAGAGAAACGCCCCCCATGACCGGCACCGGGATCGCCTGAATTGCGGCCGCCAGTTTACCTACGCAAGAGAGCAGAATCGCGAAGATCGCCGCCCCGCCAATTACCCAGGTGCTGTATACACGGGTAATCGCCATCACGCCGATGTTCTCACCGTAAGTGGTGTTTGGCGTGGAACCGAAGAAACCAGAGATCATGGTGGACAAGCCGTTAGCAAACATCGAGCGATGCAGGCCGGGATCGCGAATCAGATCTTTTTTCACGATATTGGCGGTAACGACTAAGTGGCCAACGTGCTCAGCGATCACCACCAGCGCCGCAGGCAGGATGGTCAACATCGCGGCCCATTCGAAGCGCGGCGTGTAGAAGGTTGGCAGTGCAAACCACGGCGCATCAGCCACCGATTGCCAGTTTACGATGCCCATAAAGGAGGAAAGCGCATAGCCTGCCAGCACACCAATCAGAATCGGGATGATGGCGAGGAAGCCGCGGAACAGCACCGAACCAAACACCGTGACCGCCAGTGTCACCATCGAAATGATGATGGTTTTGCTGTCTGGCGAGGTGCCATCGGCTGGCAACAGACCGGCCATATTGGCTGCCACGCCCGCCAGTTCCAGACCGATCACCGCAACGATTGCGCCCATCGCGGCCGGTGGGAACATCACATCCAGCCAACCGGTGCCGGCTTTTTTGACGATTAGCGCCACCACGCAGAACAGGAAGCCACACAAAATAAAGCCGCCCAGCGCCACTTCATAACCCAGCGGCAACAGCAGCAGCACCGGTGAAATAAACGCAAAGCTAGAACCCAAATACGCCGGGATTTTGCCTTTACAGATAAACAGATACAGCAACGTACCGACGCCATTGAACAGCAATACGGTGGCCGGGTTGATGTGGAACAGAATTGGCACCAGCACTGTGGCACCAAACATGGCGAACAGGTGTTGCAGGCTGAGTGGAATGGTTTGCAGCAGCGGTGGACGTTCGTCTACCCCGATTGCGCGACGAGTCATTGATATCCCCTTGAGTTGTGTTTTATTTTTTTGCCAAAAAAAAGCCGACTCTCTGGCCGGCTGGATGCTTTCTTTATTTCGTTCCGAAGATCTTATCGCCGGCATCGCCGAGACCTGGAATGATATAGCCCTTCTCGTTCAATCCCTGATCGATTGACGCGGTGTACAGCTCAACGTCTGGATGCGCTTTCTCCAGCGCCGCAATCCCTTCTGGTGCCGCCACCAGCACCAGCACCTTAATGCTGTTGCAGCCCGCTTTTTTCAGCAGGTCGATAGTGGCGATCATCGAACCACCGGTTGCCAGCATCGGGTCAACGACCAGTGCTAAACGCTCTTCGATATTGGACACCAGTTTCTGGAAGTACGGCACCGGCTCCAGCGTCTCTTCATCACGATAGACACCGACGACACTGATGCGCGCGCTTGGCACGTGCTCCAGCACACCTTCCATCATGCCGAGGCCCGCACGCAGAATCGGCACCACGGTGATTTTTTTGCCTTTGATTTGATCGACGTCGACCGGGCCGTTCCAGCCTTCGATGGTGACGCGCTCCGTGGCCAGATCGGCAGTGGCTTCATAAGTCAGCAGGCTGCCGACTTCTGAGGCCAGCTCGCGGAAGCGTTTGGTGCTGATATCATGCTCACGCATCAGGCCCAGTTTATGTTTGACCAGCGGGTGTTTGACTTCCACGATCTTCATGATTGTTCTCCCGGAATTGAGTTGAGCTAAAAAAAAATCGCCGGATTATACCGCCTTTTTGCCGCTGCGCCACTTGTCATTGGTCAATGGCTTAGCGCGATTCGCGTGATCTTAAGGATTGGCGAAAAATCAGCACTGTGCAAAGCGGCGTGAGATGGCACTCGCAAACGTTTGCCTGCACTGATAGAATTAGCGCGCTTAATTTTTGCCACCAACCGCAATTCGCGTGGGGATTCCGCAGTGACCGACAAAACCTCTCTCAGCTACAAAGACGCCGGTGTTGATATCGATGCTGGTAACGATCTGGTTGACCGTATTAAAGGCGTAGTAAAGAAAACTCGCCGCCCGGAAGTGATGGGTGGGCTGGGTGGCTTTGGCGCGCTCTGTGCGCTGCCGCAGAAATACCGCGAGCCTGTGCTGGTCTCCGGAACCGATGGCGTCGGCACCAAGCTGCGTCTGGCGATGGATCTCAAACGTCATGACAGCATCGGCATCGATCTGGTTGCGATGTGTGTGAACGACCTGATTGTGCAAGGCGCTGAGCCGCTGTTCTTCCTCGACTACTACGCGACCGGCAAACTGGATGTGGATACCGCTTCTGCGGTGATCACCGGCATCGCCGAAGGTTGCCTGCAGTCAGGTTGTGCGCTGGTCGGCGGTGAAACCGCTGAGATGCCAGGCATGTACCACGGTGAAGACTATGACGTGGCCGGTTTCTGCGTCGGCGTGGTGGAAAAATCAGAAATCATTGACGGTTCGAAAGTGCAGGACGGCGACGTGCTGATCGCACTGGGCTCAAGCGGCCCGCATTCGAACGGTTATTCGCTGGTGCGTAAGATTCTGGAAGTCAGCCAGACTGATCCAGAAACCAAACAGCTGGATGGCAAACCACTGGCCGATCATTTGCTGGCACCGACTCGCATCTACGTGAAAAACATCCTCAGCCTGATCGAGCAGGTGGATGTGCACGCGATTTCTCACCTGACCGGTGGCGGCTTCTGGGAGAACATCCCACGCGTGTTGCCAGACAATACTCAGGCGGTGATTGACGAGAAGAGCTGGCAGTGGCCGTCCGTGTTCAGCTGGTTACAGCAGGCCGGTAACGTCAGCCGTCATGAAATGTATCGTACCTTTAACTGCGGCGTGGGCATGATCATCGCGCTGAGCCCGGCCGATGCCGATAAAGCGGTACAGCTGATGACCGACGCTGGCGAACAGGCGTGGAAAATCGGTGTGATTAAAGCCTCTGACTCAGAAGAGCGAGTGGTTATTAATCCATGAAAAAACTGGTTGTACTGATCTCCGGTAACGGAAGCAATCTTCAGTCCATCCTCGACGCCTGCGCAAGCGGGCGTATTAACGGCAGCGTCGCTGCCGTTTTCAGTAATAAAGCCTCGGCATTTGGTTTGACGCGTGCGCAGGAAGCCAGCGTGCCGGGCCATAGCCTCGCCGCCAGTGACTTTGCCGACCGCGATGCGTTTGACCGCCAACTGATGCAGGAAATCGATGCCTATGCGCCGGATTTGGTGGTGCTGGCCGGTTACATGCGCATTCTCAGTCAGGCGTTTGTCGCGCATTATCACGACCGGTTGGTGAACATCCATCCGTCGCTGCTGCCGAAATATCCCGGACTGCATACCCATCGTCAGGCGCTAGAGAATGGCGATGAGGAACACGGCACGTCGGTGCACTTTGTTACTGACGAACTGGATGGCGGACCGGTGATTTTGCAGGCGCGCGTTCCGGTATTTGCTGAAGATGATGAAGAAGAGATCACCTCACGTGTACAGCATCAGGAGCATGCGATTTATCCGCTGGTGATCGGCTGGTTTGTCGATGGTCGTTTGCAGATGCGTGATGGAAAAGCCTGGCTGGATGGGCAACCGTTGCCATCTCAGGGTTACGCACACGACTGATTTTCACCTTATTCAGCCGCGTGCAGACACGTTGCCCCGCTTAATTCACCCCAGTCACTGGCTGATGTCAGCGCCTGGGGCTGCTAAAACCTGTTGCCTTTCTACGCCCTGAAAACGTAGAGCAACTTGCTTATCCCTTAACCAAATCTACCCGTAATGTAATCTTCGGTTTTGCGCGCTTTTGGCGAGGTGAAGATGCGGTCGGTTTCATCAAACTCCACCAGTTGTCCGTTATGCATAAACGCCGTGTAATCTGACACGCGCGCCGCCTGCTGCATGTTGTGCGTCACCAGCACCAGCGTGAAATGCTGCTTTAACGTGGTCATCAACTCTTCGATCACTAGCGTGGAAATCGGATCGAGCGCCGACGTCGGCTCATCCAGCAGCAATACTTCCGGCTCAATGGCAATGGCACGCGCAATCACCAAACGCTGCTGCTGACCGCTGGAGAGCGTCAACGCATTCTGTGCCAGCTGATCTTTCACTTCACTCCACAGTGCCGCTGCACGCAGTGCACGTTCACAAGCTTCGTTCAGCACGCGACGATCGCGCACCCCTTGCAGCCGCAAACCGTACACCACGTTCTCGTAGATCGATTTCGGGAATGGATTCGGGCGCTGAAACACCATGCCAATCCGGCGACGCAGCGCGGGCAGATCCTGATTTGCCTGCATCACAGCGTGCTGATCGAGCAGAATCTCACCCTCAATGCGGCAACGATCGATCACATCATTCATGCGATTAAAGCAGCGCAGCAGCGTCGATTTGCCACAGCCGGACGGGCCAATCAGTGCCGTGATGCGGTTTTTCGGGATGCGCAGATCGATACTGTTCAGCGCCTGGCGTTCGCCGTACCACAGCGACAGCTGGTTAACGGTTAACGCGATGTCGTAATCGGGCGTCATCTAAAAACCTTTCTAGTGCGTCATGAGGCGGTAACGCTCGCGCAGCCGATGCCGCAGCGCCATCGCCAGCAGATTGAGCGACAGGATGATCACCACCAGCAGCAAGGCGGTGGCGTAAAGCAGCGGTCGGTCAGCGTCGATATTCGGGCTCTGGAAGGCCAAATCGTAAATCTGAAAACCGAGGTGCATAAATTTGCGGTCCAGATGCAGATACGGGAAGACCGCATCCACCGGCAGTTCCGGGGCCATTTTCACTACGCCCACCAGCATCAGCGGAGCCGTTTCCCCCGCCGCTCGCGCCACGGCAAGAATCAGACCGGTCAGCATCGCGGGCACAGCCAGCGGTAACACCACGCGCCACAGCGTTTCCGCCTGGGTGGCACCCAGCGCCAATGAGCCCTGACGCAGATTATCCGGGATGCGTGACAGCCCCTCTTCGGTAGCAACAATCACCACGGGCAATGTCAGCAGTGCCAGCGTCAACGCCGCCCACAGCAGACCGGGCGTGCCAAAAGTGGGATTAGGCAGCGAGCGCGAGAAGAACAACTGGTCGAGGGTGCCGCCAATGAGCCAGACAAAAAAGCCCAGACCAAACACGCCATATACAATCGACGGCACACCGGCGAGGTTCACCACTGCGATGCGCACAAGGCGCGTTAACGCATTACGTCCGGCATATTCGTGCAACCACACCGCCGCCACCACCCCCAATGGCATCACAATGATCGACATCAGCAGTACCATCAGCACCGTGCCAAAAATCGCCGGGAACGCGCCGCTCTCGCCGCCGCCTGATGTCGGGGAATCGCTGACAAACTGCCAGATTTGACTGAAGAAGTGCTGCACCTTCTGCCTAAACGACATCGCGTTCGGATACCAGGCATCCACCACCTGCGCCAGCGGAATGATATGATCCTGCCCCTGCACATCGCGCAGCACCAACGTGTCGCGTTCGCTCTCATGTTGCAGATGGGTCAGTTGTTGCGCTAGTGCGCTAAAGCGCCGTTGCAGCGCCACGCTGTTGGCATCGAATTCTGATTGATCCTGCAGGGTGAACGTGCCGCGCTGACGTTGCTCATCAGCTTGCTGCTGCAGGCTTTCCAGCTGTGCATTGAGGCGCGCCATTTGCACACGACGAATGTGGCTGGCCTGACGTAGCTGCTCATGGACTTGCGCCAACCGCTGATGCAGCAGCGCATCACGATCGCGCGCGGTCAGCACTTCATTGTCTTCCCGCAGTTCAATCAGCCAACCGTAAGCGTTGCCGCCGCTGCGGCGCTGTAAAACCACCGCATCTACCGGGCGACGCGTTTTCGCCGCGCCCTGGCTATACAGCACACGGAAATCCGGTGCGGCAAAATCGCGATTGCCCGTTTTCACCACATAGCGCCACTGCTCGCCCTGCGGCTGTTTGTGCAGCGTTTCGCCCAGCACCATCACCGCCGAGCCTTCCGGCGGCTGGAACAGATATTGATCCACCGGTTGTGGCCAGAAGGCGCGCATGCCCTGCCATCCCAGCAGGCCAATCAGCAAGGTAAACGCCAGTAAACACACGGTCACCGCACCAGCAGTCAGCCAACGCCAGCGATCGTTTTGACGCATCGCTTTCATCCCTGTCCCTCATGCTGGCTGTAGCGCTGGCGCAGACGCTGACGAATCAATTCCGCGACGGTGTTGATCACTAAAGTGAATATCAGTAACAACAGCGCACTCAGGAACAGAATTCGGTAATGCGCACTGCCCGCTGCCGCTTCAGGCATCTCAATGGCGATGTTAGCCGAAAGTGCACGTAATCCGGCAAACAAGCCGCCTTCGCTGACCGGCGTGTTGCCGGTGGCCATCAGCACAATCATGGTTTCCCCTACCGCGCGGCCAAAACCGATCATCAGGGCAGCAAAAATGCCTGCTGATGCGCCAGGCAGAACCACACGCGTCAGGGTTTGCCACGGCGTGGCACCCAGCGCCAGTGAACCTTGCCCCAGCGCGCCGGGCACGCTGAATAAAGCATCTTCTGACAAGGTGAAAATCAACGGCACCAATGCAAAGCCCATCGCCAGCGCTGCGACCAATAAGTTGCGTTGTTCATAATGTGCCAACCGCTCGCCGATATCCGGCCACAACTGCGTGGGCAGCCAAAGCGTCAGGAGTGTGACGGCCAGCAATACCGGCAGCAGCAGAATCACCTCGAAACCTGGGCGTCGCCAACGCGCTGGCAAATGCGGACTGAGCACGCCGCACAGCAATAAAGTCACCGCCAGCACCAGCGGTAGCAGCAACACGCCGACCAGCGCAGTACTCACGTGCGGTGCCAGCCAGACACCGGCAATCAAGCCAATCACCACGCTTGGCAACGCACCCATCATTTCAATGCCCGGCTTCACCCAGCGGCGTAATCCCGGCGACATAAACCATGCGGTGTACATTGCCGCCGCCAGAGCCAGCGGCGTGGCAAACAACAGCGCCAGCGAGGCGGCTTTGAGTGTACCCAGCACCATCGGTATCAGACTGAATTTGGCCTGATAGCTGTCGCCAGCCGCAGTGGATTGCCATACCCAATCCGGCTGCGGATAGTTTTCGTACCAGATTTTTTGCCACAGATTGCGCCAGGTGAAATCGGGCCACGGATTATCCAGCGCAAACTGTTGCCACTGCCCTTCCCGTTCAATAATCAGCGCATCGCCGCGGGGTGAAAAGGCCAGCGCCTGGATGCCCGGTGCCAGCTGACGCGTCAAAATCGGTCCCTGCTGCTTGCTGGCGAACAGTTTGACCTCACCCGCTGCATTAAAGGTGGCAAACACACGACGCTGCGCCTCAGGCACAACCTTCAGCGCATCCTGGCTGTGATCAAAGGTATGAATTTCCTGCAACCGCGGCCCTTTATCGCCTGCGATGGCAAACCATTGCTTGACCCCCAGGGTATCCTGAATCAGCAGCGTGCGCCCCCCGGTGAGGATATGCAGGCTTTGCGGACGCTGGTTAAGGGTCTGCGTTTCGCGCAGCTGTGCGCCCTCAGGGGTGATTTGCCATACGCGCAGCAAACGCCCTTCGCTGGCGTAGAGTAATGTGCCATCGGGCGATAACAGCAAATGTTCGGCTTGCTGTTGCGGTAACAGAATCTGGTTAACCGTCTGCTGGTTTTCCAGCGTCATCACGCTGATGCCTGACGGCGTTTGGGCGGCAATGCGCCACTGGTGATCGCTTAGCGAGGTGAGCGCCATGGTGGTGACAGCACCCTGCGCCAGACGCAGCGGACGATCGCCAAACGGGAAGAACCATTGACCGTGATTTTCGTGGATCAGCGGTTGCATCAGCAGCAGTGCGCCCTGCATATTGAGCAACACGCTACTGCTATTGCTGCTGTTGACCGCCGCATCAGGGTGCTGTTGCAGCACCAGCGCCTGAGCGGCGGGCTGTCCATCAAGCGGAATAAAACGCGCCTCGTTGCGGCTGATGCGCCAGCCGAGATGCCCATCGCTGCCCATCGCCAGTACCTGGGCTTTATCCCAAAGTTGGATATTGGTGGTGGCTTGCATGCCCGGCGCGCTGAAAAGGGGTAACACCACCCAGATCAGCCAGAAGAAAAGCAGCAGCATCAGCAGCAAAATGCCCACGCCGCAGCCTGTCACCACGCGACGAACAAACTGATCGACAGCGCGGCGACGGCGGTCGCTGAAATGGACAGGGATACGATTTATGCTCATGCAGGCCAGGTTACAGGTGAAAACACGTCGCTATGTTGCCCGTAGCTGATTGATAAGACAACCTTTGGCGTTGGACAAGCTTGCCATACTCTCGCCATAATGGTGACGGACACTGAGCGGAGGCGCATTTTTGCGATTTTCCCGCCGGACAATCCGTCCAGCAACAGCATCACGGAGTCAGAATGGGTCAGGAAAAGCTGTATATAGAAAAAGAAATAAGCTGGTTAAGCTTCAACGAACGTGTATTACAGGAAGCAGCGGACAAAACGAACCCGCTGATTGAGCGCATGCGCTTCCTGGGAATCTATTCCAACAATCTCGAAGAGTTCTATAAAGTGCGCTTCGCCGATCTGAAACGTCGCATTCTGATTGGTGAAGAACAGGGCACCCCGACGACCCTTCGTCATATCTTGAAAAAAATTCAGCTGCGGGTGCAGAAATCGGATCAGGAATTCGATGCGCTGTACAATGACCTGCTGCTGGAGATGGCACGTAATCAGATCTTCCTGATTAACGAACGCCAGCTGTCGCCGAATCAGCAAGAGTGGCTGCGCTATTACTTCAAACATCAATTACGCCAGCACGTCACGCCGATTCTGATCAATCACGACACCGATCTGATTGAGTTCCTCAAAGACGATTACACCTATCTGGCGGTCGAGATCATTCGCGGCGACGATATTCGTTACGCGCTGCTGGAGATCCCGTCCGACAAGGTTCCCCGTTTCGTCAACTTACCGGCTGAATCACCGCGTCGTCGCAAGCCGATGATCCTGCTGGATAATATCCTGCGCTATTGCCTGGATGAGATTTTCAAAGGCTTCTTCGATTACGATGCGCTGAATGCTTATTCGATGAAGATGACGCGCGATGCCGAATATGACCTCGTTACCGAGATGGAATCAAGCCTGCTGGAACTGATGTCCTCCAGCCTGAAGCAGCGTCTCAACGCTGAACCGGTGCGCTTTGTGTATCAGCGTGATATGCCGGATGCGATGGTGGAAATGCTGCGCCATAAGCTGTCGATTTCGAACTACGATTCGATTGTGCCGGGCGGCCGTTACCACAACTTTAAAGACTTTATTGGCTTCCCGAACGTCGGCAAAGCCAATCTGGAAAACCGTCCGCTGCCGCAAATCCGTCACATCGGCTTTGATGGTTTCCGTAACGGTTTCGATGCCATCCGTAATCGCGATGTGCTGCTCTACTATCCGTATCACACCTTTGAGCACGTGCTGGAGCTGTTGCGTCAGGCATCGTTCGACCCAAGCGTGCTGGCGATTAAGATCAACATTTATCGTGTCGCTAAAAACTCACGCATCATGGATGCGATGATCCACGCGGCGTACAACGGTAAAAAAGTCACCGTGGTGGTTGAGCTGCAGGCGCGCTTTGATGAAGAAGCCAACATTCGCTGGGCAAAACGCCTGACCGAAGCGGGCGTGCACGTGATCTTCTCCGCGCCGGGTCTGAAAATTCACGCCAAACTGTTCCTGATTTCACGTCGTGAAGGCGATGAGATTGTGCGTTATGCGCATATCGGCACCGGTAACTTCAACGAAAAAACCGCACGCATTTATACTGACTATTCATTGCTGACCGCAGATGCGCGCATCACCAATGAAGTGCGCCGCGTGTTCAACTTTATTGAGAACCCGTATCGTCCGGTGACGTTCGAACACTTACTGGTGTCGCCGCAGAACTCGCGCGACATGCTGTATAAGTTGATCGATGCTGAGATCGCCAATGCCCAGCAGAAAAAACCGGCGGGCATTACGCTGAAAATCAACAACCTCGTCGATAACGGCCTGGTGGATCGCCTCTATGCCGCGTCATCTGCGGGCGTGAAGATCAATTTACTGGTGCGCGGCATGTGTTCTCTGATCCCTGATTTACCGGGCATCAGCGAAAATATTCGCATTACCAGCATCGTTGACCGTTATCTTGAGCACGACCGCGTCTATATTTTTGAGAGCGGCGGCGAGAAAAAGGTTTATCTCTCTTCCGCAGACTGGATGACGCGTAATATCGATCACCGTATTGAGGTGGCCGTGGCGATCCTTGATCCCCGCGTGAAGCAGCGCATTCTGGATATCATTGCCATTCTGTTGAGTGATACCGTGAAAGCGCGCATCGTGGACAAAGAACTGAGTAACCGTTATGTTCCGCGCGGCAATCGCAAGAAGGTGCGCTCGCAGCTGGCGATTTACGATTACATCAAGAAACTGGAACAACCCGAATAACGCCTATGCCAATTTCCCATAAAAGTACGCCGAAACCGCAGGAATTTGCTGCCATCGATCTGGGCTCAAACAGTTTCCACATGGTCATTGCCCGTGTGGTCGATGGCGCCATGCAAGTGTTGGGGCGTTTGAAACAGCGCGTGCATCTGGCCGATGGGTTAGATGCGCAAAATCGCCTGAGCGATGAGGCGATGGAGCGTGGCCTGAGCTGCCTGGCGCTGTTTGCGGAGCGTTTACAGGGGTTCAGCCCGGCAAACGTCACTATCGTCGGTACGCACACGCTGCGTATCGCCACCAATGCCGAAGAGTTCCTGCAGCGCGCCGCAGAGGTGATCCCCTATCCGATCGAGATCATCTCTGGCAATGAAGAAGCCCGTTTGATTTTCATGGGCGTGGAGCATACGCAGCCGGAAAAAGGCCGCAAGCTGGTGATCGATATCGGCGGCGGTTCAACCGAGCTGGTGATCGGTGAGGATTTTGAACCGCAGCTGGTGGAAAGCCGCCGCATGGGTTGCGTCAGCTTTGCCAATCTCTATTTCCCGAAAGGGGAAATTTCGCCTGAACACTTCCGTCGCGCGCGTTTGTCCGCAGCGCAGAAGCTGGAAACCATGGCCTGGCAGTATCGTCTGCACGGCTGGCAGTATGCGCTCGGCGCTTCAGGCTCGATCAAAGCGGCCTGCGAAGTGTTGATGGCAATGGGTGAGAAAGAGAAGCTGATCACGCCGGAAACGCTGGAGATGCTGGTCTCTGAGGTGCTGAAGCACAAGTCGTTTAATGCGTTGAGCCTGCCGGGCTTGTCGGAAGAGCGTAAAGCGGTGTTTGTGCCAGGGTTAGCGATTCTGTGTGGCGTATTTGATGCGCTGGCAATTCGCGAACTGCGCCTGTCTGACGGCGCGCTGCGTGAAGGTGTGCTGTATGAGATGGAAGGTCGCTTCCGCCATCAGGATATCCGCAGCCGCACCGCGCAAAGTCTGGCTAACCACTACGCTATCGATAGCGATCAGGCACGCCGCGTGCTGGAAACGACCGAGCAGCTTTATCTGCAGTGGCTGGACCAAAATCCCAAACTGGCGAATCCACAGCTCTCGGCGTTACTGAAATGGGCTGCGCTGCTGCATGAAGTCGGATTGACCATCAATCACAGCGGCATGCAGCGCCATTCAGCTTACATCCTGCAGAACTCCAACATGCCTGGTTTTAATCAGGATCAACAGATGCTGTTGGCCATGCTGGTACGCTACCACCGTAAAGCGGTGAAGCAGGATGAGATGCCGCGTTTCACCTTGTTCAAAAAGAAACAGTTCCTGCCGATGGTGTTCCTGTTGCGTCTGGGTACGCTGCTGAATAATCAGCGCCAGGCCACCACCAAGCCGGACTCGCTCAAACTCAACGCAGATGACAGCAACTGGACGTTGACTTTCCCGCGTGGCTATCTGAGCCAGAATACGCTGGTACAGTTGGATCTGGAGCGTGAGCAAGCCTACTGGAATGATGTCACCGGCTGGAAACTGACGCTGGAAGAGGAGTAATGCGGGCTGCTGGCCCGCTGTATCACTATGACAACACGTCCCGATAACTATTTCGCGGAAAAATACGGTCTGACGCTGACCCACTCCGAAGTGCTGGCTGCACTGCCAAAACTGGAAGTGGGCAAAGCGTTAGATCTCGGCTGCGGCCAGGGCCGTAACAGTCTGTTCCTGAATCAGCACGGTTTTGACGTGACGGCCTGGGACAGCAATCCGGTCAGCCTTGAGCGTCTGAATAGCATTATTCAGGAAGAGAATCTGGAGAACATTCGCACTGAACTGTGCGATCTCAATCAGGTGCGTTTCAACGGCGGCTATCAGTTCGTGCTCTCCACAGTGGTGATGATGTTCCTGCAACCGGAATCCATCCCACAGCTGATTGCCGATATGCAGGCCAGTACGGTGAAATATGGCTATAACCTGATTGTGGCGGCGATGAGCACGGATGATTATCCCAACTCGCAGAACTTCCCGTTTACGTTCAAATCCGGTGAGCTGAGCCATTACTATCGCAACTGGCACATCGTGAAGTACAACGAGGATATCGGTGAACTGCATCGTCGGGATGAAAACGGCGATCGCATCAAATACCGTTTCGCCACGCTACTGGCGCAAAAAGCCAGCTATTGATGACGCGGCCGCGGAGTGCGGCCTCATCTGATTTTGATCAACGCCCCCTTAACCATTACTGCTCACTTTTCACACAGCAATTGACCTGACAATCTAACTGTGACTAAATGTTGCCATCGCCCAGCCGGGCATTTACAGGAACCACCCTGCGTGAACAGCGCCATCCCTGCACGAAGACGTCCCAAAACCGGTACCATGACTCGCATTATTTTGCTGATCAGTTTCTTCATTTTGGTTGGCCGTCTGATTTTCATTATCCCCGGTGCGATTGAGCATCATCAGCAAAAAAAAGCCGCACCTGAGCCGGTCACCACACTGAGCACCAGCGATTCGCGCTAAGGAACTTGCGGGTCATCGTTGCTTGCCGCTTCACATTGCCCGATTGTGACAATGCTGCTTAATGCGCCCTGATTACCCGCAACGCGCTACACTTTGACCTGACTTTACAGACACAAGGGACGCGTTATGTCTGCTCCGTATGCACAACAATTAACTGAAATCCGCCAGCGCATCTTGCATCTGCTCCTCAGCGAGGACGATCTCGTTGATGTGCTGCTGGATAAATCTATCGATCTCAATGCCGCTGAGCTGCGGGAGATCACCGACTGGCGCCATCAGCTGGAAGAAGAGCTGCATCAACTGCACGCAGCTGACTTAGCGGATATCCTCGAAGCGCTACCTGAACAAGAGCGTCTGGCATTATGGCGCCTTGTGCCCTCCGAACAGCGCGGTCGCGTGCTGGTCGAAGCCTCTGAAACCGTCTGGGCCAGCCTGACGGAAGGTATGACTGATCGCGAGATTCTGCACGCTATTGAGCCGCTGGACATCGACGATCAGGTATATCTGGCACGCTATCTGCCGCGCGATTTAACCGGACGTTTACTCACCACGCTGGAGCCAAACCTGCGTGCACGCCTGCTGGAAGTGATCGAGCTTGATCGCGACCGCGTGGGCCAGGTGATGGATTTCAATATTCTGACCGTGCGATCTGACGTGACCCTCGCCACCGTGCAGCGCTTTCTGCGCAAGCGCAAAAGCATGCCGGATGGTACCGATAAAATCTTTATTACTGACGAACAGAATCAGTTGCTGGGTGAGTTAACACTCACCGACATTTTACTCAACAAGCCAAAGACGCTGGTTTCTGACGTGATGAATGCGCGCCCGACCACCTTTCAGCTCGACGACAAAGCCGAAGATGCAGCCAGTGCCTTTGAGCGTTATAACCTGATCTCTGCCGCCGTTATTGATGCGAAAGGCAAGTTGATTGGCCGTATCACCGTGGAAGACGTGATCGATCTGGTTAACGAAGAGAACGAAAGTAACATTCGTAAGATGGGCGGTATCAGCCAGGGTGAGGACGTGTTCGCGCCGGTGCGCAAAGCGGTGGGTAAACGCTGGGCATGGCTCGCCATTAACCTGTGTACCGCATTTATCGCTTCTCGCGTAATTGGCCTGTTTGAAGAGACCATTTCTCAACTGGTGGCGCTGGCGGCGCTGATGCCTATCGTCGCCGGGATTGGCGGTAACACCGGTAACCAAACCATCACCATGATTGTGCGTGCGCTGGCGCTGCATCAGGTGGAACCCGGTAACTTCTCCTTCCTGGTGGTACGTGAACTCGGCGTTGCCCTGATTAACGGGCTGTTCTGGGGTGGAATCATGGGCAGCATCACCTGGTTGATGTACGACAATATGCAACTCGGTGGCGTGATGATGCTGGCGATGGTGCTTAACCTGCTGCTGGCGGCGCTCATGGGTGTACTGATTCCGTTGATCATGACCAAGATGAAACGCGACCCGGCAGTAGGCTCCAGCGTGCTGATCACCGCTATCACCGACACCGGCGGTTTCTTTATTTTCCTCGGTCTGGCAACGGTGTTTTTGCTGCACCATTAAATCAAAGACAGTGCGCGTAACGTTGCAGCGCTTGCTGCAAATTGAGTTGCAACGTTGCGTGCGCCAGTTCGCTGATGCCTGGTGTTACGCGCGATGAGCCGCGTTGATTTAACCACTCGACCACATCGATAAGGTGCCACAGCGCGGTTTTACCATCATGAATTGGACGTGGAAACTGCGGGCTGTGAGTGAGCATTAACTTCCGCATATTTTGGCGCGATACGCCGATCAACTCGGCGATATCCGTAAGGCCGACCAGATCGGGGGCCGCTTCAATCAGTTCGGCATCGGGTAAAGCCTGAATGACTTCGGCTAAAGCATCGCGAATCGCTTGCTGTGCACTCTCCGCTTCCCGGCAGTACATCAGACTCAATTTACCGGCTACGCCAGTACCCACCAGCGCATCAGTGCAACCGGCAGCACCGAGTCGCTCCAGGGCTTCGTCATCAGAAACAGCGTCACTCAACTGAAAACGTAACGTGAATTCAAATTCCATTTTTACATCCTTATCGTTTCACTCTTGAGCAGTTATCCACCACTCGCTTTAACATCCTGGCATGATTTTCAGGGCTCTTAGGCGTGCTCCAAATGCAGGTAATACAGAAATCACCGCATCGACACTCTGCTGAATTCTCCGGGCAATACATTTTTCCCCACGCATGATGCCCACCCTGCACAATTTTCCATCCCTGAACTTCTGCATAACGTAAAACGCTTTCAATCTCTTTGTGTGGGTGTCGCTTCCTTTCTGACATTGCATGCCACCTTATACTTTGAATATCAGGTTGTCAACTGACAACCACCTTCAGTTTTCAGATGCTATGTCATCAGCATTTAAGGCGTGAGAGAACAAGAAGTGTCCTGTGATCCCGGATTTAATTTGAGGTTGGATACCAGCGCACAAAATCGAGCGCGCATGAGTTCAAGCGCATATACACTTAGCGCTATCACTGACCTGAGGGAGAAACAGCATGTTTAAAGTTGATGATTTTGTGCAGTCGAAGACCGGTGGCCCAAAGATGCAGGTCACACGGGTTGAAGGTGAGTTGTTATGGTGCGCGCGTATTGACGATCCCATCAAACGTGAGATCGAAGTCAGGGCAGATAGCGTGAATTTGTATCACGAAGAAGGCGATTTCGGCGTGTGCTGATTCTTCCGTTGCGCGATAAATAGCGCCGCTACAAATCGTGCGATTTGGATTAGACAATCTCAGAGCGCACAGAGCCGTAGCGGCGCAATTTATTGCTCGAAAGGGTCAATCACGGATTGTCCTTCTGCAAATTGTCTCGTCCAATCCCGCCAATAAATGGCAAACGCAACTTGAGTGGCGTGAAATCTAGCCCAAGATTCAGCCCAAGCACATTCACTTCCAGGCCCTCTTCTGCGCCAACCGTCACGCCCAGTACACCTAAAATAGACACCTGTACACCGCGCCCCGACGGCGGTAAACCAATCGGATGCAGCAGAGAGCGATAATCTTTGCCTAACGCATTGGCAGGCAAATCCAGCTTCAACGCAGGCACTTCACGGCCAATGTGCGCCATAAAGGTGTTGCTGTTCGGTCCTGGCCACGCGTGATAGGTCGTTGGCCACGGGTAGGATTTTATCGCCGCTTCGATCTGCGGAATCATTGCTTCTGCTTCCTTGCCGCGATGCTCCACCAGTAAACGCGGTTTCGCGCCGTACCAGTATCCGTCCGGCAGGTTTGCGTTGCGACGCACCTTATCGCCGCTGCCCCAGCTGATCACTTCGTAGCGGTTGTACTGCGTCTCCCCTGCACGCTTAAAAATGATCCACGGATGCACCGCGACAGCGCCCTTCCAGCCATATGTGGGCGCAGCATAAACCTGCACGATGGCCAGATTGGCATATTGGTGTGGGTCCGGCGCTATACCGGCCGAATCCCGTCGCGCCGTCGCCCAGCCACCGCGCTCACTGGTTAACTCACCGGTGCGCGTGGCCTGCGCCAGACTGGCTGCCAGCGAGAGCAGCACAATACAGAGGAAAGAGATGAGAAAGGCTTTCAGTGGCAGCATCGACGGCATCCTGATGATTAACAATTCACCAGCCATCATGCATTGATAGAGGTGAGTTTGTATTCACTAACTATGCTTTGCTGTCTTGAAAAGAAAAAGCCCGCATTTAAGCGGGCTTGATGGGCGATTCAATCAGCGGAAATTATTCCCACTCAATCGTGGCCGGTGGTTTACCTGAGATGTCGTAAACCACGCGAGAAATGCCGTTCACTTCGTTGATGATGCGGTTGGAGACACGGCCGAGGAAATCGTACGGCAGGTGCGCCCAGTGCGCGGTCATGAAGTCGATGGTCTCTACTGCGCGCAGTGACACAACCCAATCATATTTACGACCGTCGCCCATTACGCCGACAGAGCGTACTGGCAGGAACACGGTGAAGGCCTGGCTGACTTTGTTGTACAGGTCAGCTTTATGCAGTTCTTCGATGAAGATTGCATCGGCACGACGCAGCAGGTCGCAATACTCTTTCTTCACTTCGCCCAGTACACGCACGCCCAAACCTGGGCCTGGGAACGGATGGCGATACAGCATGGCGTATGGCAGGCCCAGTTCCAGACCGATCTTACGCACTTCATCTTTGAACAGCTCTTTCAGCGGCTCAACCAGGCCCATCTTCATCTCTTTCGGCAGACCGCCCACGTTGTGGTGCGATTTGATCACGTGTGCCTTGCCGGTAGCAGAAGCAGCAGACTCGATCACGTCTGGATAGATGGTGCCCTGTGCCAGCCATTTCACGTCAGTCAACTTCAGCGCTTCTTCGTCGAACACTTCAACGAATACGCGGCCGATGATCTTACGTTTGGCTTCTGGATCGTTCTCGCCCGCCAGTGCGTCAAGGAAACGATTCTCAGCGGCAACGTGAACGATGTTCAGACCAAAGTGGTCGCCAAACATTTCCATCACCTGCTCGGCTTCGTTCAGACGCAGCAGGCCGTTGTCCACGAACACACAGGTCAGACGATCGCCGATAGCGCGGTGCAGCAGCATCGCGGTGACAGAGGAATCCACACCACCTGACAGGCCGAGGATCACTTTATCTTCGCCGACCTGCTCACGAATACGCTCTACCGCATCTTCGATGATCTTGGCTGGCGTCCACAGTGCTTCACAGCCGCAGATATCACGGATGAAACGCTCCAGCATGCGC
Source organism: Candidatus Pantoea communis (assembly GCF_011752685.1). Lineage (NCBI taxonomy): Bacteria > Pseudomonadati > Pseudomonadota > Gammaproteobacteria > Enterobacterales > Erwiniaceae > Pantoea > Candidatus Pantoea communis. The sequence goes on along the minus strand of NZ_VWXC01000026.1, from coordinate 37,018 downwards.
AGGCCCTGACGGGTGTGCGTCACTTCTGGATGGAACTGTACGCCGTAGAATTTCTTCTCTTCGTTAGCCATGATGGCAAACGGACAGGTTTCGGTGCTGGCAACGGTTTCAAAGCCAGCCGGGATGGCGGTCACTTTGTCACCGTGGCTCATCCACACGTCCAGCAGCGGTTTGCCGGCAGCGCTAATGGCATCTTCGATGTCACGCACCAGCGCGCTCTGGGTCAGCACTTCAACCTGCGCATAACCAAATTCACGCTCGTTGGAACCTTCAACCTTGCCGCCCAACTGCATCGCCATGGTCTGCATGCCGTAGCACACGCCCAGCACCGGTACGCCAGCATTGAACACGTATTCTGGTGCACGTGGGCTGTTCAGCTCAGTGGTGCTTTCCGGGCCACCTGACAGGATGATGCCGTTTGGATTGAAGCTACGAATCTGCTCTTCGGTGACATCCCACGCCCAGAGTTCGCAGTAGACGCCCAGCTCACGCACGCGGCGCGCGACCAGCTGCGTATACTGAGAACCAAAATCGAGGATCAAAATGCGATGTTTATGAATATTTTCAGTCGTCATTGAGGCGTTTCCATTGGGATGGACTTAATAATAAAAGCGCCCGGCAGGTGCCGGGCGTTGAATCTTACGGGATTATGAACCCATGCGGTAGTTCGGTGACTCTTTGGTGATGGTCACATCATGCACGTGGCTTTCGTTGATACCTGCGCCACTGATGCGCACGAACTCGGCTTTAGTACGCAGATCGTTGATGGTTGGGCAACCGGTCAGGCCCATGCAAGAGCGCAGACCGCCCATTTGCTGGTGCACGATCTCTTTCAGACGGCCTTTATAAGCGACGCGGCCTTCGATACCTTCTGGCACCAGTTTGTCAGCCGCGTTATCGGTCTGGAAGTAACGGTCAGATGAGCCTTTAGACATCGCGCCCAGTGAACCCATACCACGGTAAGATTTGAACGAACGGCCCTGATACAGCTCGATTTCGCCTGGAGATTCTTCAGTACCCGCCAGCATAGAACCGACCATCACAGCGGCCGCGCCTGCGGCGATCGCTTTGGCGATGTCACCGGAGAAACGGATACCACCATCAGCCACAACCGGGATACCGGTGCCTTCCAGTGCAGCAACCGCATCAGAAACGGCGGTAATCTGTGGTACACCTACGCCAGTCACGATACGCGTGGTGCAGATTGAGCCTGGGCCGATACCCACTTTCACCGCGCTCACGCCCGCTTCGGCCAGTGCCAATGCACCTGCACCGGTCGCCACGTTGCCACCGATGATGTCCAGGTCTGGATACTTCGCACGGGTTTCACGGATACGTTGCAGAACGCCTTCAGAGTGACCGTGAGAAGAGTCGATCAGCAGAACGTCAACGCCCGCAGCAACCAGCGCGTCAACACGCTCTTCGTTACCGGCGCCCGCACCAACCGCAGCACCCACACGCAGACGGCCTTCCGCATCTTTACAGGCGTTAGGTTTACGCTCTGCTTTCTGGAAATCTTTAACGGTAATCATGCCCAGCAGGTGGAAGCTGTCATCCACAACCAGCGCTTTCTCAACACGTTTTTCGTGCATTTTCTGCAGTACGATGTCGCGCGCTTCACCCTCTTTAACGGTGACCAGACGCTCTTTCGGCGTCATCACAGCGGAAACTGGCAGGCTCAGGTCCGTCACAAAACGCACGTCACGACCGGTGATGATGCCGACCAGTTCGTTGTCGGTGTTCACAACCGGATAACCCGCAAAGCCGTTGCGCTCGGTCAGCTCTTGCACTGCCGCCAGCGTGGTGGTTGGCAGAACAGTTTGCGGATCGGTCACTACGCCACTTTCGTGTTTTTTCACTTTGCGAACTTCATCCGCCTGGCGCTCAATCGACATGTTTTTGTGGATAAAGCCCAGACCGCCTTCCTGCGCCAGTGCAATTGCCAGACCGGCTTCGGTCACGGTGTCCATAGCAGCAGACAGCATAGGGATGTTCAGACGGATGTTTTTCGTCAGTTGGGTGCTGAGATCAGCGGTGTTCGGTAAGACAGTGGAGTGAGCTGGAACGAGCAGAACGTCGTCAAAAGTGAGGGCTTCTTTAGTGATTCTTAGCATTGCAATATCTCCACCTGGGGGCGATTAAAACAGATAAAATATTGCCGCGGCATTATACAGGCCGAAATCGATTGCCTCCAGTGTTTTTTAGGAAAAAGTCTTGATCCTTCGGGTGAGCAATGTAGTATCGGTTGATTAACCCTCTGATTTAAAATTTGATCTACATCACATGTCGCTACCGCCAACCGCCAATATTTTTACTGTCAGCCGCCTGAATACCACGGTGCGCCAACTGCTGGAAAATGAGATGGGCCTGGTGTGGCTCAGCGCTGAGATCTCAAATTTTAGCCAGCCCTCTTCCGGTCACTGGTACTTCACCTTAAAGGATGATGGCGCACAAGTCCGCTGCGCGATGTTCCGTAATAGCAACCGCCGCGTCACCTTCCGTCCTCAGCATGGTCAGCAGGTTTTGGTACGCGCCAGCATTACGCTGTATGAACCGCGTGGCGACTATCAGCTGATTATCGAAAGCATGCATCCAGCGGGTGAAGGTCTGCTGCAGCAGCAGTTTGAGCAATTGAAAGCGCGACTGGCGGCCGAAGGGCTGTTCGATCAGCAGTTCAAACAGCCGCTGCCCGATCCGGCGCGCCAGGTCGGTGTGATCACCTCTGCCACCGGTGCCGCGTTGCATGATGTGCTGCGCGTACTGCATCGCCGCGATCCCTCGTTGCCGGTAATTATCTATCCCACGCCGGTGCAAGGTGTGGATGCACCGGCTGCGATTGTGCGTGCCATTGAACTGGCGAACCAGCGTGATGAGTGTGACGTGCTGATTGTCGGCCGTGGCGGCGGCTCGCTGGAGGATTTGTGGAGCTTTAACGATGAGCGCGTGGCGCGTGCTATTTTTGCCAGTCGCCTGCCCATCGTCAGTGCCGTCGGCCACGAGACAGACGTCACCATCGCCGACTTTGTCGCCGATCTGCGCGCCCCTACCCCATCTGCGGCGGCAGAAATCGTGAGCCGCAATCAGATCGAACTGCTGCGCCGTTTGCAGTCACAGCAGCAGCGTATGGAAATGGCGATGGATTTCTACATTGCAGAGCAGCAACGCCGTTTTACCCGCATACAACATCGTTTGCAGCAGCAACATCCACAGCTGCGTCTGGCACGCCAGCAAACCACACTGTTCCAGTTGCAACGTCGCCTCGGCGAGGCAATGGATCAACGTCTGCGCGTGGCTAATCGCCAGCAGGATCGCGTGTTACAGCGCCTCAACAATCAGCAGCCTCAGGGGCGCATTTTGCGTGCGCAGCAGCAGATGCAGCAGTGGCAGTATCGCCTGCAACAGGGCATGGAGAAGCAGCTGAATCACAATCGTCAGCGCTTTGGTAATCTGGCTGCGCAACTGGAGGGCGTCAGTCCGCTTGCGACTCTGGCTCGCGGTTTTAGTGTGACAACGGATACCCAAGGCCAGCTGGTGAAGAAAACCCAGCAATTGCATAAAGGCGACTTACTGCGCACCCGTCTGGATGATGGCTGGGTGGAAAGTCAGGTGACCGCCCTTGAACCGCAGAAATCGCGTAGCCGTAAAGCACGCTCCTAGCTGAAAAACTATACTTCTGGCATGTTCACTCACGGCCAGGAGTTACTATGACCTACAGCGTTATTCCTCCGTATATTCTTCGCAACATCATTGACCATTGCTCGGGTGCGCCTCAGGAGTCTGCTCGCCGCACCCTCACCCATGTTCAGCAACTGATGGCTGAACACAATCATAAAGCGGCCAGCGCGGCCACCGCCCAGCCTGGCAGCGTGTTGCGTGCCATCTTTGATGCGGAGAACACACAGAATCTACCCGGCACCTTGATCCGCGATGAAGGCCAGCCGGGTAATGGCGATATTGCGGCTGAAGAGGCCTGGAATTATCTCGGCATCACCTACGACTTCTACTGGCAGATCTTCAAGCGCAACTCGCTGGATAACCAGGGCCTGAAGCTGGATGGCACCGTGCATTACGGCAAGGAGTATCAGAACGCCTTTTGGAACGGTCAGCAGATGGTGTTTGGTGACGGCGATGGCGAGATTTTTAACCGCTTTACCATTGCGCTTGATGTGGTCGCGCATGAACTCACCCACGGCGTGACCGAGAACGAGGCCGGGCTGGTTTATTTCCAGCAGTCTGGTGCATTGAATGAATCGATGTCTGATGTGTTCGGCTCGCTGGTTAAGCAGTTCCACCTGCAGCAAACGGCCGATCAGGCTGACTGGTTGATTGGTGAGGGCTTGTTAGCATCCGGGATTAAAGGCCGTGGACTGCGATCCATGTCCGAACCAGGCACGGCTTACGACGATCCGAAACTCGGTAAGGACCCGCAACCAGCGGATATGGATCATTACATCGAAACCCGCGATGACAATGGCGGTGTCCATCTCAATTCTGGCATTCCTAACCGTGCGTTTTATCTCGCCGCTAAAGCGTTAGGCGGCTTTGCCTGGGAGTTAGCGGGCCACGCCTGGTACGACACCCTCTGTGACAAGACACTGCCGCAGGATGCCGATTTCAGCACCTTTGCGCGTTTCACCGTCGAGCATGGCGGCAAGCGATTTAATCGCTCGGTGGCGGAAGCAATTCAATCCGCCTGGCAACAGGTAGGCGTAACGTGAATATTCAACTGACTGATGACGCCATTATCGAACTGGCGCGTGAAGGCGGCATTGCTTTTATCCCCAATCTGCGAGGCGAGCGCCGCTTTACCCTGGCGCAACTGCCGGAACCGCAAAAACAGCGGGTGTGTAACGTACTGGAGCAGGCATTACCGTTAGGGGAACCGGAAGATCAGGCGGCGAATCTTGGCAGCGGCGATCAGCGCTATTTTCGCATTCAAATCACCTATGCCACCCATCAAGAGGCGGGTTCCATCGTGATTTTGATTCCTGAAACAGCGGCATCGCCTGAATTAGAGGCCTTATGGCGTGACGGCCAATAAAAATCTCAGAGATCTCCCAAAGCAGACTGTAACTTACTGACTATACTCATTAAGTGGCTAGCTAGTCCACATCGAAGAAATCACCCTTAGATGAGGTCTCTGCTATGACACAAAAGAAGCAACGAGGCGGTGCTGGGAACTTTGCAGAGGACCCGGAGCGTGCCAGGGAAGCCGGCAGTGCTGGCGGCAAAGTCAGTGGGGGCAATTTCAGAAACGATCCTGAAAGAGCCAGGGAAGCTGGAAGAAAAGGAGGTCAAAAAAGCCGTCGCCCCTCCAAGCAGCAGTAAATAAGGTACCTTAAGGAGTGAAGTACGCCACGGATGGTTAATAAAAAAAGGCCGACATCATGATGTCGGCCTTTCTTCTTTTTTACAGCAACTTACTTGCTGTCTGGCAGCGCGTAAGCAATCACGTAATCACCACGGTCTGGTGACTGACGTGCACCACCTGCGGAGATCAGGATGTACTGTTTGCCATTTTTCGGCGAAACGTAGCTGATTGGGCCACCCTGGCTGCCGACTGGCAGACGAGCTTTCCATACTTCTTTACCGGTTGAGCTATCGAAGGCGCGCAGATAGTAATCCTGCGTACCGGCGATGAACACCAGGCCACCCTGAGTTGCCAAGGTGCCACCCAGCGTTGGCATACCGATTGGCATTTGTGCGCGCATCTTGATACCGAATGGACCGGTATCCTGCACGGTACCGACTGGCACCTGCCATACGATCTGACGGGTTTTCATGTCGATAGCTGACAGCGTACCAAACGGTGGTGCCTGGCACGGAATACCCAGTGGAGACATGAAGCGGTTTTTGTTAACAGCGTAAGGGGTACCTTTCAGCGGAACTGCGCCCATACCGGTGTTGATCGCTTCACCGCCGTTGCTGGCAGCAGACTTAGTGGTGTCCTGAGGAATCATCTGTACCCACAGGCCCAGACGCATGTCGTTAACAAACATGTACTGGTTGTTCGGGTCAAACGAGATGCTGCCCCAGTTCATACCACCCAGTGAACCTGGGAAGCTGAGTGATTTGTCAGTGTCCGGAACAGTGAACAGTCCATCGTAACGCATACCTTTAAAGGCGATACGGCACATTAACTGGTCAAACGGCGTAGCACCCCACATGTCAGACTCGGTCAGCTTCTGGTTGCCGATGTTTGGCATTTCCACTGAGTGCGGCTGCGTTTTGGTGTACTGCTCATTCGGGATGTGACCCTGTGGCATCGGCTGCTCTTCAACTTTCGTTAAAGGCTTGCCGGTCAGGCGATCCAGCACCCAGATCATGCCGGTTTTTGCACCGATCACTACCGCAGGCTTGGTGGTGCCATCCTTCATCGGGAAGTCAACCAGGCTCGGCTGCATTGGCAGGTCGAAGTCCCACAGATCGTTATGTACGTCTGATAAACCCATTTTTGCTTACCGGTAGTCGCATCCAGCGCCAGAATTGATGCGCCGTAGGTGTGATCCAGTTTGGTACGATTCGCCCCCCACAGATCCACAGACGAGCTACCCATTGGCAGGAACACAGTGTTCATCGCCGGGTCGTATGACATCGGTGCCCATGAGTTCGGGGTACTACGGGTGTAGTCTTTGCCCGGCATCAGGATGGCATTCGGGTCATCGTTACCTGGGTCAAACGCCCAACGCATCTGACCGGTGATGACGTCAAAGCCGCGCAGTACGCCGCCAGGCATATCGGTCTGGACGTTATCCGCCACACGACCACCCACCACTACGGTGGTGCCGGCCAGCTGTGGTGCAGACGTCAGCTGATACTGTGGATCGGGCGCTTTACCCAGACCTTTTTTCAGGTCAACCACACCGTGGTCGCCGAAGTCTTCACAGAATTCACCGTTGTCAGCATTGATGGCAATCAGACGCGCATCAATGGTGTTCATTAGAATACGACGCTGACAGGTATCACCTGCCGCCAGAGCTGGCGCAGGAACCGGCGTTGAGCCAGGCTGTGTTGGCTGCTGTACGGGTTTGGTCGCATCGAAATACGCCAGACCACGGCAGCGGTTCCACACTTCTGCCTGTGCGTTGATTTCACGCTTCCAGATCTGCTTGCCGGTATCTGCTGCAACCGCAATCACGTTGTTGTGCGGGGTGCAAAGGTACAGGGTGTTGCCAACCTGCAGTGGCGTTTCCTGATCTTCCGCGCCGTTACCGGTTGGGCTGATCGGGGTATCGCCAGTGTGGAAGGTCCATGCAACCTGCAGGTCTTTTACGTTGTCACGGGTGATCTGGTCGATCGCCGCGAAACGGTCACCTTCAGGCGTGCGGCCGTAGCTGCTCCAGTCCTGCTGTGGCTTAGACTTGTCGACAGGAATCAGCGGCAGCTGTTTGCCGTCGAACGCGACGGTTGGGTGCGGCTGGAACATCTGCACGAAAGTTGCCACCATGCCAACAGCGATAATCGCTGAAAGGACATAGGAAACTTTCGCCAGAGAGCTTTTGCCTTCACGCTTACGCAGCGCTGGCCAGGTCAGGAACGCCAGCAGCATCAGGCCTGCAGGCACCATCAGGCGTGAAACCAGCTGCCAGAAGTGGAAGCCCGCATCAAACAGCGCCCAAATCAGGGTGCCAACGAAGACCAGAATGAATAAGGTCACGGCGGATGATTTGCGACGGAAGAACTGAACCGCCGACAGCAACATCACAATACCGGAAATGAGGAAGTACCAGCTGCCGCCCAGAGCGACCAACTTGCCACCGCCGATCGCGAAGAACAGACCGACAGCCAGCAGGACCAGCCCGAACAATACAGACCAGATACTCAACCCTTTGCAGGGACGAGCGGAATTTTCTGCCATAACAAAAACTCTCCTGAAAAAATAACGCGCTGGTGCCGGCTAACAAGCTGTAGCCAGTAGCAATGCTCCTGCCAACGATGGGGGACAGGAACCAAACCGTTACGCTTTATTTTATATCTATTGGTACGGGTGCAATGCCCGTAATTCGGCGCTTGTGAGCAAGGACACATCGCAGGTGAGAGTGATTCTCGCTACAAGGCGGCAGGATTGTACCACCTGGTTCATTAGAAAGTGAACATTCATAACGAAGGAGTTACTGGGCAATAGCATTTTTGCTACAAAACCAGTCATAAGTTATTAATAAATATGAGGCTGAATCAAAGTGTAATTTTTGATGTTAAGGCGATATGTCAGGGATGATGAGCTTATCGCGCGGCATCAGGGCGAAAAAAAAGGGCCCGTTTGGGCCCTCTTCACTTTAACGCTTATTCTTTTTCAGATGCGACATCAGTCGCTGGCGTTTGCGCTGCTGCGTCGGTGTCAGCAGGTTACGTTTGCCCGCGTACGGGTTGTCGCCTTCTTTAAACTGAATGCGAATCGGTGTGCCCATCACGTTGAGTGAGCGACGGAAGTAGTTCATCAGGTAACGTTTGTAGGAATCTGGCAGATCCTTCACCTGATTACCGTGAATCACCACGATCGGCGGGTTATAACCACCAGCATGGGCATACTTCAGCTTCACGCGGCGACCACGCACCAGCGGCGGCTGATGGTCGTCAGAAGCCATGGTCATGATGCGCGTCAGCATCGCGGTGCCGACACGTTTGGTTGAGCAGTCGTAAGCTTCGGTCACGGATTCGAACAGGTTACCTACGCCACTGCCGTGCAGCGCCGAAATAAAGTGAATGCGCGCGAAATCGATAAAGCCCAGACGGAAGTCCAGCATCTCTTTCACTTCGTCACGCGCTTCCTGCGTCATGCCATCCCACTTGTTGACCACGATCACCAATGAGCGACCGCTGTTCAGGATAAAGCCGAGCAGTGACAGATCCTGATCGGAAATGCCTTCACGTGCATCAATCACCAGCATCACCACGTTGGCATCTTCAATGGCCTGCAGCGTTTTGATGACAGAGAATTTTTCTACGGTTTCGGTGATTTTTCCGCGTTTACGCACACCGGCGGTATCAATCAACACATACTCGCGCTCATCACGTTCCATTGGAATGTAGATGCTGTCACGCGTGGTGCCGGGCATGTCGAAGACCACGACGCGGTCTTCACCCAGGATGCGGTTAGTCAGCGTTGACTTGCCGACGTTAGGACGGCCAACGATAGCCAGCTTGATCGGCAAGGTGGTAGGGTCGAAGTTTTCTTCTTCCTCTTCCGCCAACGCCTTCTCGTCCTCTTCTTCTTCTAACGCGGCCCAGTAAGCGGCGTTTTCTTCTTCTTCCGTCAACTCCACTTCTGGAACGGCTTCTTCCATCCATGGCAGCAACGCAGCTTCAAGCAGGTTGTTCACACCGCGACCGTGCGAGGCCGCAATCGGGTGAATGTCACCCAAGCCCAGCGCATAGAAATCCAGCACGGCAGCATCAGGATCGAGACCGTCAGTTTTGTTCGCGACCAGGAAGGTGGCTTTTTCGCGCGAACGTAGGTGATTGGCGATCTGTTGATCGGCCGGCATCACACCCGCACGCGCATCCACCAGGAACAGCACCACATCCGCTTCTTCAATCGCCAGCAGCGATTGTTCTGCCATGCGGTTTTCGACGCCTTCCTCGGTGCCATCAATACCGCCGGTATCAATAACAATGAATTCGCGCCCTTCCACTTCGGCGCGACCATATTTGCGATCGCGAGTCAGTCCAGGAAAATCCGCTACCAGCGCATCACGAGTGCGCGTTAAGCGGTTAAATAGCGTAGATTTTCCCACATTGGGACGCCCAACCAGCGCGACCACAGGTACCATAACACTTGCCTCAGTTTTAAAAATAAATCGCCCGAATGGCGTGATTATAACGACATTTGCCAGAAGGCGTCAGGCTGAAGGCGCTAAGAATACCATGCCTGACTAAAAACGAAACGGCCCCTGACGAATCAGGAGCCGTATTAGCGAGCAGGAAGCCGGTTCCTGCAAAGCCCAATCTTAACGAGTGATGGCGTAAACTTCGCCGCCCTTCGCCTGGATCAGCAGCTTGTCACCGGCAACCACCGGGTCAGTCTGGAAGCCATCGCTGTCCAGTTTCTGCTGCGCAACAAAGCGCCCGTCAAGGGTGTTAATCCAGTGCACATAACCTTCGCTATCGCCAACCACCAGATAACCGTTAAACAGCACTGGTGAAGTCAGGTTGCGATGCAGCAGATCGCTCTGGCGCCAGATGGCCACGCCACCGTCGGCATTAAGCGCAATCACGCGGTCATCCTGATCGACCAGGTAAATACGACCCGCATCAACCACCATGTCTTTCACGCCGCCGATTTCGCGTTTCCACAGAATCTGGCCTGAACGCAGTTCCAGCGCGGTCAGATTACCGTTGTAAGCCAGCGCATAGATCACACCGTTAACGACGACTGGCGTGGTATCCACATCGCTCAGACGATCAATCTCTGTAGCGCCGCTTGGCTGCGAAATACGCTGCTGCCAAATCAACTGCCCCTGGTTCATGATCACCGCGCTTACACGGCCATTGTCACCACCGACAATCGCACCACCGAATGCCACAGTCGGTGCAGATTCACCGCGCAGTGACAGCGCAGGCATATCGAGGTTGACGCTCCACTTGATCGCGCCAGTACTCTGGTCCAGCCCCTGCAACATACCGTTGCTGGTGTGGATCAGTACCAGGCCATCACTCACAACTGGACGCGACATCGCTTCACCGGCGACTTTCGTCTGCCAGGCGATGCTGCCATCGCTATTGTTCAGTGCAAAGACCTGGCCGCGCTCGCTGCCGATATAAATGCGATCGCTGGTAGCGGTAATGCCGCCAGAGAGAAGAGCTGAGATGTTTTTCGAGAAGAAACCGGTTTTCTCAGAGAGATCGACTTTCCATTTCTCTTTACCGTTGCTGGCATCCAGGGCTTTCACTACGCCAAAGCGGTCGGCCGCATAGACGGTACCGTCCTGCCAGGCTGGATGCAGATTGGAATAGAAATCGCCAACGCCATCACCCACCGAGGTGCTCCAGGCCGTCTGTGGCGTAAACTGGTTTTCCACTTTCGGCAGCGGAGCCATTTTTACTACATCTTCTTCGCCGCTGAACAGCGAGCAACCGCTGAGCAGAGTGACTGAAATCAGCCCTGGCAGCAGGTATTTACGTAATTCCATGTGCGCTCTCTTGACTGGCTTAACTTAAGTTATTCATCTTCATCTGCAGCATTTGCTTCAACGCAGGAGAGGCCTGCGATTCAGCACCTTTGCTCCAGGCATCACGTGCGCCCTGCTTGTCGCCTTTGCTCAGCAGTGCTTCGCCACGAATGTCCGCAATAATGGCTGTCCAGCCATCACCCTTAACATTGTTAAGAGTTGAAAGTGCGGCATCGGCCTGATTTTGCTGCAGTTGAATGCGCGCCAGACGCAGGTTAATCACCGCCTGCAGGTTGGCATCTTTGGTATCTTTCAGCCCGCTCTGAAGCAGCGTAATGGCTTTATCTAACTGATTTGCTTCAACGTACTGTTTCGCTAAATCGAGCGAAGCCAGTGCGCCATAAGTGTTGTTATTTTCATTGGCAAAGGCGGCAACCGCTTCCAGCGTTTGCGGCTTATCCGCCTGCATCGCAGTGGTCAGTTGTTGATACTGTGCCGACGCAGCTTTATCCGCACCATCCTGATGACTGGTCCAGAAACGCCAGCCACCCAGTGCAGCAATGCCGATGATCACACCCACAGCCAGCGCTTTGCCGTTGTTCGCAAAGAACTGACGCAGTGCGTCAACCTGTTCGTTTTCGTTGCTGTAAACTTCCACGCAATCCCTCTCCTTTAAATGGCTGTTGCAGTGCTGCGTTTACTGCAGCAGCGTGCGCAATGTCGCAGCGGCTTCGCTTTGGGCAACGGTTTGTTGATCGCCTGTGCTCAGGTTTTTAATCACCACCTGGCCCGCTTTCACTTCGTCTTCACCCAGCACCAGCGCAATGCGTGCGCCCCACTTGTCTGCACGGCCAAACTGCTTCTTGAAGTTACCACCACCGAAGTTGGTCATCAGCTTCAGCACCGGATCTGCATCACGCAGTTTTTCCGCCAATTGCATCGCGGCGGACTGAACGCCCTGCCCCGAAGCGATAACATAGACATCAACAATGCGCGTCGGTTCAAATTCTGGATTAACCGCCTGAACCAGCAACACCAAACGCTCAAGACCCATGGCAAAACCGACCGCTGGCGTCGCGCGACCACCCAGCTGTTCAACCAGACCATCGTAGCGCCCACCGGCACACACGGTACCCTGCGAGCCGAGGCTGTTGGTCACCCATTCAAACACGGTGCGGTTGTAATAATCGAGGCCACGCACCAGACGCTGGTTCACGGTGTAAGCGATACCCGCGTCATCCAGCAGGCTGCACAGCCCGTCGAAGTGCGTGCGTGAGTCTTCATCGAGATATTCATTCAGCGTCGGCGCATCGTTGAGTAACAGCTGGATGTCCGCGTTTTTGCTGTCGAGTACGCGCAGCGGATTGCTGTACATACGACGTTTGCAATCTTCATCCAGTTTATCTTTGTGCTGCTCAAGGAAGGCCACCAGCGCATCGCGGTAGTTTGCGCGCGCTTCCAGTGATCCAATAGAGTTGAGTTCGAGACTCACGTGTTCAGCGATACCTAACGCTTTCCACCAGCGTGCGGTCATCATAATCAGTTCAGCATCGATGTCCGGGCCTTGCAGACCAAACACTTCCGCACCAATCTGATGGAACTGGCGGTAACGGCCTTTCTGCGGACGCTCATAGCGGAACATCGGACCGATGTACCACAGACGCTGTTCCTGATTGTACAGCAGACCATGCTCAATACCGGCGCGCACGCAGCCCGCGGTGCCTTCCGGACGCAGGGTCAGGCTTTCACCGTTGCGGTCGTCAAAGGTATACATCTCCTTTTCAACCACATCGGTGACTTCACCGATAGCGCGTTTAAATAGCGGGGTCTGCTCTACAATCGGCAAACGGATTTCGCTAAAGCCATAACTGGCCAGCACCTGCTTCAGGGTGCCCTCAATACGCTGCCAAATCGCAGTATCCGCCGGCAGGTAGTCGTTCATCCCACGGATCGCTTGAATATTCTTCGCCACGTTAGAATCTCTTAATACAAAAAAACCTGTCCGGCATCATACCTTATGAGGATGAAACCGCACAGGTTCAATCACAAACCGGCACGCGGCGGGCGCGCACCGTCCCTTATTTTTCCAGCTGCTGCACGTTAATGCGGCGGCTTTCATCCAGCATGCTGGCCTTGGCACGAATACGTGCTTCCAGCTGGTCGATCATGTTGTCGTTATCGAGGCGATCGCGCTGACGCACACCGTCCTCGTAGAAACCACTTTTACGGCTACCGCCCGTCACGCCCATGGTCGAAACCGTGGCTTCGCCAGGACCGTTCACCACACAACCGATAATCGAGATATCCATTGGCGTGATGATGTCTTCGAGACGTTCTTCTAACGCATTCACCGTCCCAATCACATCAAATTCCTGACGGGAACAGGTTGGGCAGGCAATAAAGTTGATGCCGCGTGATCGAATGCGCAGCGATTTCAGAATGTCGTAACCGACCTTGACTTCTTCCACAGGATCCGCCGCCAGCGAGATGCGCAGCGTATCGCCGATCCCTTCCGCCAGCAGCAAGCCCAGACCAATCGCTGATTTTACTGAACCGGCACGTGCGCCACCCGCTTCGGTAATACCGAGATGCAGTGGCTGATCGATGGCTTTTGCCAGCAGGCGATAAGATTCAACGGCCAGGAACACGTCAGAAGCTTTTACGCTCACTTTGAACTGATCAAAGTTGAGGCGATCGAGGTGATCAACATGGCGCATCGCGGATTCGAGCAGCGCCTGTGGCGTTGGCTCACCGTATTTTTCCTGCAGATCTTTTTCCAGTGAACCGGCATTCACGCCGATACGGATAGGAATGTTGTAATGGCGGGCACAATCCACGACCTGGCGGATACGCTCATTGTTGCCGATATTGCCGGGGTTGATGCGCAGGCAGTCGACGCCATATTCGGCGACTTTCAGTGCGATACGATAGTCAAAATGAATGTCCGCCACCAGCGGCACATTGACCTGTTGCTTAATCAGTTTGAACGCTTCCGCCGCATCCATGGTCGGAACAGAGACGCGCACGATATCGACACCGACACGCTCAAGCTGGCGAATCTGGTTAACCGTGGCGTCCACATCCGTGGTGCGGGTGTTGGTCATTGACTGAACGGCAATGGGCGCACCATCACCAACCGGCACCTTGCCGACGTAAATCCGTGTTGATTTGCGACGGATAATGGGTGCTTCGTTATGCATATTCTCTCTCCACAATTACCCGGAAAGCGCGCTGCGCGTTATTGCGCACCCAGCGTCAGACGGGCAACCTGGTTATTACGGATAAAACGACTTAAATCAACGGGCTGATTCTGATATTGCACATCAACCGCACTCGGAGCGCCAATTTTCAGACGATACGGAGCCGTTCCGGACAAGCTGAGCTTACCGCCGCTACGTTGCAATCCGCTGAACAGCTTCTTGCCAGTAGCGTCGGTGACCTCCAGCCAGCAGTCGGCCTTGAAATTCATCACCACCGCATTTGGGTCACCTGCTGGCTGGCTTACCGCCGCGTTGCTGGTCGGCATTTGACCTGCTGGTACACTGTTGGCAGGTGCCGGAGAGGTGGCTGCTGGCGGTGCGTTATCGATCGGTGCCTGGCTCGGTGAAACCACGGCGTTATCGCTGCTGGTCGCAGGCGCAGTGGTGTTGGCAGCCGAAGCCGCGTTGTTGTTGGTACTCGGTGTCGCAACCGCACCTGCACCGTTATCCACCGGCGTACCGGCGGCATTGGTATCACTGTCAGTCGCGCTGTCAGTGCTGTTTTCACCCAGCGGAATAGACTGACTGTTATCGCTGCTGCTGCCATTCTGGTCAGCCATTGAGACCAGATCGGCCTGCGAGGCTTTATGGTTTTGCCACCACCACGCGCCGGTCAGACCGATGACGACAAAAATCACCAACCAGGTGAAAATCATCAGCCAGCCATCACGCTTTTTACGGCGCTTACCTAACGAGAAGCTCTGCATTGGCTCAATTTTGGCCGCGCGCACGGGAGCCTGCTTCGCCATCATCGGCAACAGGTCATCTTCCGGCACATGCACCAGACGAGCATAAGAACGAATGTAACCGCGCAAGAACGTCGAAGCTAAATCAGCTGGCGACTTATCCTCTTCAATGTCTCGTACGGTAGAAAGTTTCAGGCACAGGCGTTCAGCGACATTTTGCTGAGTCAGCCCCATCTGCTCACGGGCCAGACGCAGGCGTTCACCTGTGGAATGTACTGCAGAATTCTCTTGAGTGGCTTCAGTATTCATTAGCTAAATAACGCTGGTACTGTATCGATTGTGGAAAACTTCGCGCCAACCGGTCGCCATAACGTGTAACGTCAGCAGCGTTTCCCTGTTGCGCGGCGAAACGTATTTGTAACCACTGGCTCTCTGCCGTTGCGGGCAAACGCTGGTGGTACACTTCTAATAGCAGCGGAACCGCCATGCGATCCTGCTGTTCAAGCCGCCTTTCCACTTCCAAAAGCAGTTGACTGCCCTGCTCCGGTGCGGCAATCAGCGCGTTGCTCAAAGACTCGCGCGCTGAGGCACTCTCTCCAGCCTGCAGGTAACAATAGCCCGAAAACAGAAATGCATCCTGACGAGCTTCGATTTCCTGTGCAGCCATCGCCAGCTTAAACTGTTGATGCGCTTCGCCATACTGCCTTAAACCGCAAAGAAACGCACCGTAATTGTTAGCGATGTAGCCATTCGCTGGCGCTAACTGCTGGGCGCGTTGGTAGTGCCAATGGGTCTGCGCGCTATTCTGCTGCGCCTGTGCCAGCCGCGCAAGCGCCAACGGCACACGATAATCTCGCGGTGCGGCCCGCTCAGCGCGTAATAAATTACGCTGTGCTGCAGCAAAATCTTTCACCGCCAGGTAGTGCAACCCTAGCTGTAGCCTGATATCCGCAGCGCCTTGCTGAACCGGTGGATTGACACAACCGGTTACAACAAAGCCCGCCAACAACACTGCCGATAATCCTTTGTGCATTTCAGTCTCTCCCTCTGACATCGAGAGGAGAGACTGGCACGGCTTACGCCCGGTGGGTATCACCAGGCGCCATGTTTCAGAGCGCCTTCACAGAGATGGTTTCACCGGCCATTTTCTTACGCAAGGTGCGCTTAGTACGGTCGATAACATCACCCGCTAACTGACCACAAGCCGCATCAATATCGTCGCCACGCGTTTTACGCACGATAGTGGTGAATCCGTAATCCATCAGTACTTTGGAGAAACGATCGATACGGCTGTTTGAGCTACGGCCATATGGCGCGCCCGGGAACGGGTTCCATGGGATCAGGTTGATCTTGCACGGCGTCTCTTTCAGCAGTGCAGCCAGCTCGTGCGCATTGTCGGTGCTGTCATTGATGTGATCCAGCATCACATACTCAATGGTCACGCGGCCCTGATTGGCGTTCGATTTACCAATGTAGCGTTTAACCGCCGCGAGGAAGGTTTCGATGTTGTACTTTTTGTTGATCGGCACAATTTCGTCACGAATCGCATCGTTCGGTGCGTGCAGCGAAATCGCCAGTGCCACGTCGATCATATCGCCCAGCTTATCCAGTGCCGGCACGACACCCGAAGTTGACAGCGTCACGCGACGTTTTGACAGACCAAAACCGAAATCATCCAGCATGATGTCCATTGCTGGCACCACGTTGTTCAGGTTGAGCAAAGGCTCGCCCATGCCCATCATCACCACGTTGGTGATCGGACGCTGGCCGGTAATTTTCGCCGCGCCGATAATTTTCGCCGCGCGCCATACCTGACCAATGATTTCGGAAACACGCAGGTTCCGGTTGAAGCCCTGCTGCGCAGTCGAACAGAATTTGCACTCCAGCGCACAGCCTACCTGTGAAGAGACACACAGCGTTGCACGGTCAGCTTCCGGGATATACACGGTTTCGACCAGCTGATCGCCCACGCGAATCGCCCACTTGATAGTGCCATCGCTGGAACGCATCTCTTCCGCTACTTCCGGCGCACGGATTTCAGCGCGCTGCATCAATTTGCCACGCAGCACTTTGTTGATATCAGTCATCTGCTCGAAATCATCGCTGCAGTAGTGGTACATCCACTTCATGACCTGATCGGCGCGGAACGGCTTTTCACCCATCTCTAAAAAGAATTCGCGCATCTGCTGACGGTTAAGATCCAGCAGGTTAATTTTTTCGTTTTTTGGGGAAACAACCACGGGGGAAGCGGACGACGGCGTCACAATCTGTTCGGACATAATGTTCTCTGGCCTCGTTGTTACACGTTACGGCTCTGGTTAAGAATAGGAAAAAAATAACGCCCTCGCTGAGCCAGGCTCAACAAGGGCGCATTATTGTACTACATCTGCTGCATGATGCCAGGGGAACGACTTTACCGATGATGAAAAGGTGTAAAGTCGTTTATCCGCATTGGCAGCAACGCACTTAGCGAGTGCGTGGGCAGACTTCGTTCTCTGCGAAGAAGTAAGCGATTTCGCGTGCAGCAGATTCAGCTGAGTCAGAACCGTGGGTTGCGTTCTCAGTGAAGCTGTCAGCGTAGTCAGCACGGAGAGTACCGGCCAGTGCGTTGTCTGGATTGGTTGCACCCATCAGATCACGGTGACGCTGAACGGCGTTTTCGCCTTCCAGAACAGAAACAACCACTGGACCAGAAGTCATGAACTCAACCAGACCATCGAAGAATGGACGGCCTTTGTGCTCAGCGTAGAAGCCTTCAGCCTGCTCTTTGGTCAGGTGCAGCATTTTTGCGCCAACGATTTTGAAGCCTGCGCTTTCGAAACGGTTGTAGATAGCACCAATCACGTTCTTAGCGACGGCGTTTGGTTTAACGATAGAGAAAGTACGTTCGATTGCCATGATGACCTCTAGTTAGCATCCTGAAGAAACCGGGAATTCGCTCCCGGTAAGAAAACGCGCCGATTATAGGGACATCATCGGGCGTTGCCTATTGCCGATTGGTGGAATTATCGAAAATAATTGATTTTTGTCGGGGCGAACACGCGCAGAATCTGGCATACGCGGCTATTTAACCCCGAATAAATGAGACGGATGCCAGTTGGCCCGATTCATCCATTACCACCAGTTGATACTGGCCCGGTTCACTGAGCACCAGCGCCGCACTGTTTTGCCCCGCTTGCTGTTCGACCGGCTGCCCGTTCAAAAACCACCAGCGCTGCGATCCCCTTCCGCCTTGTACGGCAACCGGCAGCACCAATACCACTTTGCCTGGCAGCGGCTGCACACGCTGCCCCTCAATCACGCCGGTGATCAAGAGCGGTGGCGCGCTGCCCTGATTTAAGGGTGGGCAGCGAGGATCAACAGGCGGCAGGCGCTGCTGGCGGCGTTCCGCCATCGGCAACCAGGGTTCCAGCGGCAGTGGCCACATCAGACTCTCCTGGCTCTGTGCGCCGGGGCAATCTGCCGCCACACGTAAGCCCTGAAGGTTGACCCAATAACGTTGACGTAATCCGTTCACACCTTCCTGACCGGGTGCCAGCAGTGTGGGTGGCACGGTTCGGTTAAGTATCCAGCTCTGGCGACGCTGGCGGCAATTTTCGTCGCCCTGCGGCAAAGGTTGTCCTCCGGGCCAGCAAATGCTCATGGCGCTGACGCTTTTCGGCCGCGGATCGCGCGGTACGCCGTGCAGCGGCATATGCCCCGCCAGCAGGTTGTTGACCTGATTCATCACCGGTACCGCAGAGGCAAAGCCAAACTGACCGGCAACCGGCGTGGCATCGGGCCTGCCAACCCATACGCCGATTAAATAGCGCGGCGTGATGCCAATCGTCCAGGCATCGCGATAGCCGTAGCTGGTACCCGTTTTCCAGGCCAGTGGCGCAATTTCAGGAATGGCAGCGGATGGCAGCGCTTCTCCGGCCAGAATACGTCGCACAATCCAGGCAGCACCGGGTGAAAGCAGCGGCCTCTCCTGCAAAGGCTGATTCGGGAGCCAGCGCAGTTGTGCCGCCTTGCCATGACGGGCAAAAGCACTGTATGCCGCGACAATATCATCCAGCCTTGCGCCCGTGCCGCCCAACACTAACGACAAATTGGGTTCCGCCCCTGCTGGGAAGCGCAGATTCAAGCCGACATTGCGTAACCGCGCCGCCACCGTTTTGGGTCCTAGCGCATCCAATAACTGCACCGCTGGCAGGTTCAGTGAACGCTCCAGC
Organism: Candidatus Pantoea communis; assembly: GCF_011752685.1. Classification (NCBI taxonomy): domain Bacteria; kingdom Pseudomonadati; phylum Pseudomonadota; class Gammaproteobacteria; order Enterobacterales; family Erwiniaceae; genus Pantoea; species Candidatus Pantoea communis. Next base: position 17,750 of record NZ_VWXC01000026.1, on the reverse strand, counting down.
GCCTCGCTGGCACTTACCGGACCGTGAAAACCGGAGTCAAAGTTTCCGGGGCGATAATCACCGAAACGGCGCGGCACATCCTGCAGCAGTGATTCACCGTGGATCAGTCCATCATCCAACGCCATGCCATAAACAAAAGGTTTTAACACCGATCCCGGCGATCGCACGCTGGAGATCATATCGACATGACCAAAGCGACTGTCGTCAGTGAATGACACCGAGCCAACATAGCCACGCACTTTCATATCCTGATGATCCACTACCAGCAGCGCCAGCGAGGTGCGTGGCGGCAACTGGGTTTTCATCGCTGACGCCAGACTCTCCAGCTCGCGCTGCAGCGACACATCAATGGTCGAGGTAATTTTGTTGTCGGGAGAGAGCGACAGCAGGCGGCGTGCCAGCAACGGTGCCATTTGCGGCGTTTGTCGCGGCGGCAACCATACCGCTTCCTGTTTAATATCCGCCACATCCTGCGCCGACCACACATGATATTCTGCCAGTCGATCCAGCACTTTATTGCGCGCCGCTTCCGCACGTTGCGGCCAGCGGTCCGGGCGCAGACGGCTCGGGGCCTGTGGCAGCACGGCGAGCAACGCTGCTTCACCTTTGGTGAGCTGAGATGGCGGCTTACCCAGCCACATCCAGCTTGCTGCGCCAATGCCTTCCACCGTGCCGCCAAACGGCGCACGATTAAGATAGAGTGTGAGAATGTCACGCTTGGATAAATGCCACTCCAGCTGTAGCGCTCGCCAGGCCTGAACCACCTTGCCACGCAGCGTACGCGGTTGTGGGTCGATCAATCGCGCTACCTGCATCGTTAGCGTGCTGCCGCCTGACACAATGCCGTGATGCAGCAGGTTTTGCCCGATGGCACGCACGATCGCCATCGGATTGATGCCGGGATGATGCCAGAACCAGCGATCTTCGTAAGTGAGCAGCGCCTGAATATAGTCGGGCGAGACCTCCTCCAGCGTCACCGAATAGCGCCAGACGCCTTGCTTGTCGGCAAAGCGCCACAGCGGCGTGCCATCTTCGGCCACCACCACGCGTGCAGGCTGCACTTCCTGTAGCGGCAGGGGATCGAGTCGATCCAGTAGCCATATACCGGCGAGCATCAGCAGTAAAAAAAGCGGCAGCCAGCGCCACCGCTTCAGTGCATGACCTTTTTTCATTACCGCTTAGCGCACATTCAGTTTTTCCGGCGTGGTGCCAATCGCGCGCCACTCCGGCACATACATTGATTCGACCTGCGGAGGCGGCAGACGATAGCTACCCGGCGTCACCGCGCGTGCCAGATACAGCAACGTGGCTGGGGTGTAGCCATCCAGCGCCAGAGCCGCAACGAAGCGGTCATCACGGAACTCAATGTGTTTGATGTTGGCTTGTTGCATATCCATCATGCTCTCTTTCAGTGCATCGGCGCTGTCGCCCAGGCTGGCGCTACTGTCACTCAGGTTCTGGTTTTCCAGTTCCAGCCCCGCCGGCAACAAATCCACCACCAGCGCATCGCTCACCCGCTCGCTGGCCGCCACTTTCAACCGCACCACCAGCAATTCACCACTTTTCAGGTTGGTGAGGTCAGCCGGCTTACCGTCGAGGGTGAAATACTCGCGGGTGATCTTCAGCACGTTGCTGATCGGCGACGGTGCTGTTTGCGGATAACCCACCACATTGAGCGTGCCGTAAAGCGGCGAAGTATTGTCGCTTTTCACCGACAAGCCCTGGCGTAGCTGATCTTCGCTGATCCCCATGTTCAGCGTCTGATTGCTGCTCAGCGGTTCGCTTCTGCCCTGCAATGTGGCTTGCCACTGTTCACTTTTGTGCTGCTGTAAGGTGCGAGCGGCGAGGAACAGCGCATTGTTTTCCTGGGTGGAGAACCAGCGCTGACCATGTACCGCTTTCGCCAGATCAATCAGTAATGGCCCCTGCATATCGGGCAGCAATTGGTTTTCTGTGATGAGCGCAAGAATCAGCGCGCGGTCACGCACCGGGCTGCCGTAATCACCTAACCAACTGTTGGGTTTGCGCTCCAGCCCGATGCCCTGTGCCAGCGCCAACTGCGCGCGCTGTTGATCACCCATCAGTTTCAGCGCCACACCCAGTTGCACCAGCGCCAGGCCTGATTTTGCCTGCTCACGCTTGTCGTACAGTGCACGCAATGCACCGAGCGGCGCCTGTTGCTGTCTTGCTAATACCAGCCCGGCGTAAGCTTGCACACTGAAACGCAATCCATCGGCATCGCTGCTCCAGCTGGTTTCTATCTGTGCCGGGTCCTGCAGATAGCGCAGCAAGCGCTCATCGGCGCGGCTGATCACCCCTTCCGGCACGCTGTAGCCCGCTTCACTGGCACGCAGCAGGAAATCGGTGACGTAAGCCGTCAGCCAGAACTCCTCCTGACTCTCTTTGCTCCACAAACCAAAGCTGCCATTACCGCGCTGCATACCTGCCAGGCGTGCAATACCGGTGGCGACCGACGCCCGGCGTGCCTCATCGGTGCTGGTTTTAATACCCAGCGCATCCAGCTGTGCTTTGTTGGTGAACACCGATGGCCAGATGCCACTGGCGGTCTGCTCAAGGCAGCCGTAGGGATAGGCATACAGCTGGCTGATAAAGCTGGCGATATTCAGCGGTGGACGATTACTCAGCGACAGCTGTCCGGTCAGCGTATCCTTTTGCAGGCCGTTAAAGGCACTTGCCACTACCTGCCAGCTTTGGCCCGTTTGCATCACGTTGTCGAAACTCAGGGTTTGGGCAGGATAAGCCGGACGCACGCCGATGGTCCATTTACGCTCGCTGGGCTCCAGCGTCTCACCCGGCAGACTCATGCCAGAGACTTTGAGCTGCACCGCCCCCTCACCAAAGGCGCCCTGGGCTTTAACCGGGATTTGCAAGGTCGTGCGCGCACCTTTCGCCAGTTGCACGCTAGAAGTGACAGTGCCGTTCAGGGCAATTAGGCCCTGCGTTGTTACGTCGACTTTTAACGTCTGCGGCTGATCGGTCAGGTTGGTGAGATCGAGCGCCAGCGTCGACTGGTCACCGCTGGCCATAAAGCGCGGCGTCGCCAGTTCACTGATGAGCGGCGCGGCCACCACCATTTTGCGCTCCGCTGAGCCGAAGCTGTCTGCGCTCCATACCTGCGCCATCAAGCGTAACTCGCCATTAAAGGCCGGAATCGGGAGATCGATGGTGCCTTCGCCGTTGGCATCCAGCGTCACCGGCTGCAGCTGTTGTGCGACGATCTGCACATCGGTGACCGGCTTCTTACCGCCGCGCGACAGCGCATCGGCATCATCGCCGTCACCACCAAAGCGCAGTGCCGCCAGCTTGCCACCGCCTTCGATGAGCTGACCGTAGACATCATATTGATCGGCGTTGTAGCGCTTGCGGCCAAAGAACGCGTCCCACGGATTTGGCGTTTTGTAATCAGTGATGCTCAACACGCCGCTGTCCACCGCTGACAGCAAGACCTGAACCTGTTTAGGCAACTCACCGCCTTCACGGCTGGCTTTCACCTTCACTTTGACTGTCTGCTCAGGGCGGATTTTTTCGGGCGCATCCATCGCCAGATTGAGACGTCGCGCTTCGGTCGCCATCGGCAAATGCAGCAGCCCCACTGCCCTTTTCGGCGTGGTGCCGTTGGCTTTATCGCCGTCACGCACCACGATGGCGCTGAGATAGAGATCGTGACGCTTCCAGCTCTCATTAATCGGTACATCAATGGTCGTGCCACCGGCAGGAACGTCGAGCGGCTGCCACCACAGCGTTCCGCTGCTGGATTCCACCATCAGATACCCTTTACCGGCAGCCGGTGATTCCACCTGTACTTTAGCGGTATCACCCGGTTGATAGGCGCTTTTATCGATTTTCAGTTTGACCTGATCGGGACGTAACGCGCCGGTGCCGTCGGTGTTGTCCTGCCACCAGTAGCCCGCATTGAAACGCACGCTGCTGACAATGTTCTCTCCCGCATGCACCTCCAGACGATAGGTGCCCCACTCCACCGGGAAGCTGATTTTCTGGCTGCCGCCCGCGGCAATAGTGATGCGCTGCTCGTCTTCCTGCAGATCCTTCTGGTCATAACGCGACTGCCACCCTTCGCTGTCTGAGAAGCTCCAGAAGTAGTCACGGCGTTCATGGATCAGGCGGACATCCAGATCCTGCGCCGCCAGTTTTTCGCCTTGCGGATTGGCATACACCACATCAAATTCCGCCAGGCCGTTTTCAGGCACGGTCGGTTCATCGCGGTAACGATCGGTGCGATAGTCATAAACTGACTCACTGTTAAACAGTGGACGGATGCCCGGCAGTGCAGGCGCGGGCCAGATCGATTGAGTCGCGCGACGCGTAACCGGACGCCCACCGGTTTCCAGCAGGCTGGCTTGCAGTATCAGGCTGAGCGGCGAATGACTTTCTGCCCAGCTGCTTTCCACGTTGAGCTGCAGTTTGCCGTTCTCATCCAGCTTTTCATCAACGTCATCGAGACTGCGTTTCAGTTCCTCAGTGATATCGCCAAATTGATAGCCAGGCAGCGCTGCCACAGCTTCACGCGCTGGCCGCAGGAACAGCTGCCCCTGCAACTCATTGCCCGCCGCTGGTGCGCCATACAGATAACGGCCCTCGACATCAAAGGTCACTGAGGCGTCCGGTGCCAGCGGCTGTTCGCTGTTGCTCAATGCCAGCGCCATACGTTCTGGCAGGAAATCTTCGACATGAAACGGCCAGCTGCGCAGCTGGTTATCACCGCTGTTAATGCGCAGCGTCCATTCGCCGGTCATGGCTGAAGCCGGCAGTGCAAAGCGCTGCTGGTACACACCGTTTTCCGGCTGCCAGACAAAGGTTTGAGTGACTTCACCATTGGGCTGCACCACTTCGGCTTTCACCGGTTGTGGCGGCAGCGGCTTGCCATCGGCATCACGCAGTAACGCGTTGACGATCACCGTTTCACCGGGGCGATAGAGATCGCGCGGGCCGAACAGGAAGAACTGCTTATCATAACCCTGCGGACCATCAATCGGGAATTCGGCGAGATCCAACGCCGGACGATTGAGATCGATCAGAGAGGTTTGCCCTTTCTGCGTTGCCAGCAGCAACTTGCCTTTGGCATTGGCGGGCAGGCGCAGATGGCCATTGCTGTCACTGGTGCCACTCGCCAGCTGTTGGCCTTTCTCGTCCAGCAGTTGCACATTGACGTCATCCAGCGGTGCGCCATTGGCGAGGCTTTGCGTAAAGAGTTCCAGTTGATCCGGGAAGCTATGCAGCGATAAACCAATGTCACTGAGCGTAAACAGGGTTGCTGGCTGTGTGTAATTGTAGGTTCCGGCCTGTTTCATCACCGCCAGATAAACACCGGGCTGCTTGAGCGCATCCACATCGCTGAGCGGCAGCTGCATCTTCTCACGCGTGTTGCGGGCCGGATTGAGATCAAAACGTCCGCTGTAGACCAGATCGGCATTTTTAAGCAGTTCGCGTGATTCCCAGTACGACAGGTTGTTACCGTAATTCCACTGGGCGAGAAAATCGGCCAGGGCGGCATTTTTTACCCGGAAAAAATCGACATCAATGTTGTTCACATTGAGTGCCAACACCGGTAATCCCTGCGTCAGGCGCAGCGGTAGCAGCGATCCGCGGCTGGCGAAGCCCACCATCGGCTGGATATCGCGGGTGGTCAGTGTCTGGCTGAAAGGGCCGGATAAGGTACTGCCATCGGCGGCCTTGAGGCCGGCATCGACGGTCACTGTTAATTTGCGCGACGGTTCAGGATGGCGGAAGCGTAGCGCCTTGCCATTCTGCGCCAGTTCCCAGCCGCCATCGACTTTACCGCTTTTCTCATCGCTGATATGGACCCGCGCGTTCAAGTCCTGTTTGCTATCGATGGCACTATTGAAACTCAGCACCAGTGCTGATGCGCCATCCAGTTGCAGCTCGGAAAGATCGATCACCGAGATCGTTTTCGCCGCATTTTGCACCACAGGCGTATCCTCAGCCTGCGCAGGCAGCAAAGCGCCGCCCAATAGTGTTCCGCCGATCAGCACGCTGAGCAGCAGTCGATTAACGCGTTTTGCCATGGTAAGTCCCTCACCAGCCCCAAAGGTTAAAATAGTGTGCTGCGCAATTTCACATCAACCTACTCACTTTAGCAACGATACCCTTGAGATAGCGTTCACATTCCCGGACACTGGCTCTTTCCATTTTCCGATGATTGAGAAGAGGTTGTTGCGATGACAGCTCCCCTGTTTGTCTCTGCCGATTGGTTAAAAGAGCATTACACCGATAAAACGTTGCAGGTATTAGATGCGCGCATGTTGCCGCCAGGTCAGGAAGCGGTGCGTGATATCCAGGCGGAATATCTGGCAGGGCATTTGCCCGATGCGCCTTATTTCAATATCGAAGCTTTGTCCGATCACACCAGCGCTTACCCGCATATGATGCCGCGCCCGGAAGCTTTTGCCGTGGCGATGCGCGAACTGGGTGTTAATCAAGATAAACATCTGGTGGTTTACGACGAAGGTAACCTGTTCTCTGCACCCCGCGCATGGTGGATGTTGCGCGCCTTTGGCTGCGTCAATGTGTCGATTCTGGCGGGCGGTTTGCAGGGCTGGAAAGCGGCAGGCTTTGATGTCGCTTCGGGTCCGGTTGATCTGCCAGAAGGCGAGTTCGAAGCCCATTACGATCAGGGGCTGGTGAAACGTTTGACCGATGTGTTGTTGATCAGCCATGAGGGCGGCGCGCAGATCGTTGATGCCCGAGCGGCTAACCGCTTCAATGCTGAAGTCGATGAGCCTCGCCCCGGTCTGCTGCGCGGACACATCCCGAATAGCCTGAATATGCCGTGGAACAATCTGGTGGTGAACGGCGAGCTGAAACCAGCGGCTGAACTGCGCGATTTGTTTGAAAAAGCAGGTATTCAACTGGATCAACCCATTATCGCCAGCTGCGGTTCGGGTGTGACGGCAGTGGTGGTGATTCTGGCGCTGACGTCGCTGGGCGTCCGTGACGTCACGCTGTATGACGGATCCTGGGGCGAATGGGGCAGCCGCGACGATTTACCGATTGAGAAATAAAGTTTTGCTAGCCGATTAAACTGCTGAGCATGGCAATGAAGGGGGGTGCAGAATAAAATTCTGAGCCTGCCAATGATGGTTTGACTACCGCGCAATAAATTGCGCCGCTACCCGATAAGTGCGATCTGTAGCGGCGCGATCAGATAAGTGCGATCCGTAGCGGCGCGATTTATCGCGCGTATCTTAAGCCGGACGATGGCTTTCAGATGCGCAATAAATTGCACCGCTACAAGCGAAGTTTAAATAATCCGCTGACTGCCTTTGAAGTCGCGCAGGAAACTCCCCCAGCGACGCTCATAAAAAGGCGTGATATGGGCGGTGAAGAAGTGGCTGACGCCTTTCTCGTCGACCACCACTTCGCAGATATCAATCGGTGCATCATCCGCCAGCGTATCGGTTGCCACGCTGCCTGCCGCCTGAATAATCTCATCGATATTGCTATCCGCTTCGATACCGATCAGCAAATTGGGTTCTTCCGTGGCGCTCTCACGAATGCTGGCGATATAAGCACGACGCACCTGCTTATACTTGGCAAACAGCTGCGTCAGTGAATCAATCATCTGCGCGGGCGGTTCAGCCACTTCCGACAGAAGCAGCGCATGACCGCCTTCCAACACCGTTTGCTGACTCAGCGCACTGCCCTCTTCACCGATCAAATGGGCAATCTCACCCGGTGAAAACTCTTTACCGGCGGGCAGCTTAGGATTGAGGAATAAACTCTCACCCAGGGTCATTTCGAACAGCGTGCGCGCGGGCAGGCGCAGATAAGGCTGCTCCTCTTTGATTGCTTCCTCCATCGCCTCTTCTGAGGTGAAGAACGGGATAACGCTGCCTCCGCCCTCTTTTTCCCAATGCAGCAACTCCACAGGCGAGGTGGCATCAAACTGCTCTGCAGGACTTTCACCTGGCACCCAAATATCAGATTCCAGCAGTAGTTGAAAGAATTCCGGGCGGTGCGCAGGCTCAGTGGCGGCCAGCTTTAGCACCTCTTCAAGACGATTGCTCATTTATCAAGTTCCAAAAAAACGGCAAGCTCATGCATGAGGTTTGCCGCTTAAGCGCTGTTAGGTCGCCATCAATGACGACCCTACACAATACTGATGACGGGTGCACACCACTGGCGGCCTGACGTAGGTTACACATCTCTCTGCGACCCGACGTAAGGTGCGCACTCATGCGCACCGATTTTATTTCAGTAACAGATTGGCAATAGTGCGCACACCCAGACCGGTGGCACCCGCTGACCACTGATCCACCGCGCTTTTACGGTAAGTGGCAGAACAGTCAATGTGCAGCCAACCCTGCTGATACTTGCTAACGAAGTAAGAGAGGAACGCCGCCGCGCTGCTGGCACCGGCCGCATGTGCCGGACTCGCGATGTTGTTCAGATCGGCAAAGTTTGACGGCAGATGGCTGCGATGGAACTCCGCCAGCGGCAGACGCCAGAAGGCTTCGTTTTCACCGGTTGCACTGCCCAGCAGAGATTCCGCCAGGACATCGTCAAAGGTAAACAGGGCGTGATAATCGTTGCCCAGCGCCGTTTTCGCTGCACCGGTCAGGGTAGCGGCATCGATCAGCAGTTCAGGATTTTGCTCGCTGGCATCAATCAGACCATCAGCCAGCACCAGGCGCCCTTCCGCATCGGTGTTCATCACTTCCACGGTTTTACCGTTACGATAGCGAATGATGTCGCCGAGACGGAACGCGTTACCGCTCACCATGTTGTCAGCACAGCACAGGAACAGCTTCACACGTTTCTTCAGGCCACGCGCAATCGCCAGCGCCAGCGCGCCAGTCACCGTTGCTGCGCCGCCCATATCGGATTTCATCGAATCCATAAACGCGCTCTGCTTCAGGCTGTAACCACCGGTATCAAAGGTGATGCCTTTGCCAACCAGACAAGCGTAAACCGGCGCATTTTCATCGCCGGTGGGGTTGAAGTCGAGCGCCAGCAGCACTGGTGCGCGAGTTGAACCACGGCCCACGGTGTGAATACCGGCATAACCCTGCTCACGCAGATCTTCGCCTTTGGTGATGCGATAGCTCACTGCGTCACCGCCCACTTCGCTAATCAAATCGATCGCGCTGTGCGCCAGTTGTTCCGGGCTGAGATCTTCCGCTGGTAAGTTGATGGTGTCGCGCACCCAGTCAACGATCTTCAGACGACGATCAAATTCTGTTTGATCGTTTTCGCTTAATGCTGGCCACTCTACCTGGCGCTTGCCTTTCGGGCTGCGATAGCCTTGCCAGAATGCCCAGCACTTCTCTAAATCCCACTCTTCGCCGCTCAGAGCTACGTGGCGAATCCCCTGACCGTCCAGCTTACGCCCCGCGCGCTGGATGCTCATCAGCGCATCGGCGCCAGTCAGGTGAAGGGTCATGCCACTTTCAGTGCTGCTCAGCAGTGCTTTTTCACCCCAGCGCGCATCGGCGGCCTGGGAGCTGAGCGTAATTGTCATCGGTTGTGTTGTCATCGCGTGGCTCCGTTTGCGTTAGGTGTCACCTTACGCCAGAACCGGCGCAAGGGGTGCATGAATTAGCGGGACGTGGCGGGCGTTAATGCCCGTAAACGGCTTACCGCTTTATTGACCAGCTCAATGGCATAGTCAATTTCCTCTTCGGTAGTGAAGCGTCCCAGCGAGAAGCGCAGCGAGCTGTGTGCCAGCTCCTGCTCAACGCCCATGGCGCGCAGTACATAAGAGGGTTCGAGACTGGCCGAGGTACAGGCAGAACCGGACGACAGCGCCAGATCTTTCAGCGCCATAATCAGTGATTCACCATCAACCTGAGCAAAACTGAGGTTGAGGATATTCGGTGCGCCCTGCTCAAGCGAACCGTTAATATTCACATTCTCTAACTGGCTGATGCCGTGCCACAGACGTTGGCGCATGGCCGCCAGACGCGCCATTTCACTGCTCATCTCTTCACGTGCAACGCGGTACGCTTCGCCCATGCCCACGATTTGATGCACCGGCAAGGTTCCGGATCGCATACCGCGTTCATGACCGCCGCCGTGCATCTGCGCATCGATCTGTAATTTAGGTTTACGACGCACCCACAGCGCACCAATGCCTTTCGGACCGTAGATTTTATGCGCTGAAAACGACATCAGATCCACCGGCAGTGCCGCAACATCAATCGGCAATTTGCCGACGCTTTGGGTGGCATCAACATGAAACAGGATGTCACGCGCGCGGCACAAGGCTCCGAGCGCAGCGATATCCTGAATCACGCCGGTTTCGTTGTTCACATGCATCAGGGAAACCAGCACCGTGTCATCGCGTAGTGCGGCTTCCAGCATCGCAGGCGTGACAATGCCATCGCTGCCGGGTTGCAGATAGGTGACGTCGAAGCCTTCACGCTCCAGTTGCTGGCAGCTATCCAGCACTGCTTTGTGCTCAGTTTGACTGGTAATAATGTGTTTGCCGCGCGCCTGATGGAATTGAGCCGCGCCCTTAATGGCGAGGTTATCAGCTTCGGTGGCACCGGAAGTAAAAACGATTTCACGCGGATCGGCATTGACCAGCTCTGCAATCTGATTGCGCGCCACATCAACGGCTTCTTCTGCCTGCCAGCCAAAACGGTGAGAACGGGAAGCGGGGTTACCGAAGGTGCCATCCAAAGTGAGGAACTGCATCATTTTGGTGGCGACACGCGGATCGGCAGGCGTTGTCGCTGCGTAATCCAGGTAAATCGGTAATTTCATTGCGCTAAAACTCCGTATAAAAAATCATACGTCTTTATAGCACGATTCAGCCCCGGCTGTGTGAACAGCAAGGGCTGAAGGGGAGCGGATTAAGCACGCAGATTAACGTTGATGGTTTCCTGCATACGATGCTGCTGGAAGCGGCGAGTGTCGTTCATGTTCTGACGATCTGCCACATCAAGGATTTCCTGGTTGTTTACCAGTTCAGCCAGCGTGATGTTGTTGAGGAATTCGCTGATGCGTTCGCTCAGGTCACGCCACAAGACGTGAGTCAGGCAGCGCTCGCCGCCCTGGCAGCCTTCTTTGCCCTGGCACTTGGTGGCATCAACAGATTCGTCAACCGCCGTGATCACCGCGCCAACGGCAATCGCGCCAGCATCTTTACCTAACAAATAACCGCCACCTGGACCACGAACGCTGGCCACTAAACCGTGCTTACGCAGACGTGAGAATAACTGCTCCAGATAGGAGAGCGAAATGCCCTGACGCTCAGAAATGTCAGCCAGCGGCACCGGGCCCTCGTTTGAGTGCAGTGCAACGTCCAGCATAGCGGTTACGGCATAACGTCCTTTGGATGTCAGTCTCATAGCATACAACCTCGTAAGCGTCCGTCCGGGTATCGGCGGGCTATCTGATGAATTGACGCCAGTCTGCCATTCCTGAGTAAAACGGTCAACTATTTAACCAAGTAATTTACTCAACTATTTAACCAACTGTTTTACTCAACTATTACCCTTATCACCTTTAGGCTTTTGGAACGAGGCCAACATCCCGCGCAGGATGTTGAGTTCATCACGTTCCGGGCGCGCGCGGGTGTAGAGACGACGCAGTTTGCTCATCACCTGGCTTGGGGTGCCTTCACGGATAAAGCCGCTCTCCAGCATCATCTTTTCAATGTGCTGATAGAAACGCTCCAGATCGTCCACCAAAGGATAAGGGGATTCTTCTTCTTGCGGTTGTGGGCTGGCTTTCTCCTGCGCATCCAGCCATGCCATACGCACTTCGTAAGCAATGATCTGCACTGCCATCGCCAGGTTCAGCGAGCTGTATTCCGGATTTGCCTGAATGGCGACGTGATAGTGGCACTTCTGCAACTCTTCGTTGGTCAGGCCCACACGTTCACGACCAAACACCAGTGCAACCGGTGCCTGCTGGCCCTCTTCCACGCTTTTGATACCGCATTCACGTGAATCCAGCATCGGCCAGGGCAGCGAACGGGAACGCGCGCTGGTGCCGACAACCAGGCTACAGCCTGCAATCGCTTCGTCCAGCGTATCCACGATTTTTGCATCGCCAATCACATCGCTGGCGCCGGCGGCAAGAGAGATGGCCTGCGAGTCAGGTTTGACCAGCGGGTTGACCAGATAAAGATTGGTTAAGCCCATGGTTTTCATGGCGCGAGCAACAGAGCCCATGTTGCCAGTGTGCGAGGTTTCAACCAGTACGATTCGGATATTTTGCAGCATAATAGTGAGCGGTGAGAAAATGATGGCGCGTAGCCTAGCATAAAAGCAGGACATTTGCTGAACACCCTGATATACTCCGCGCCGTTTTCACCCGTTCTTTAACATCCAGCGAGAGATACCGATGCATCCGATGCTCAACATCGCCGTGCGCGCAGCGCGCAAGGCCGGAAATTTAATTGCCAAGAATTATGAAACCCCGGACGCTGTCGAAGCCAGCCAGAAAGGCAGCAACGACTTCGTTACCAATGTTGACCGCGACGCAGAACGTCTGATTGTCGAAGTGATTCGCAAATCCTACCCGCAGCACTCCATCATCACCGAAGAAAGCGGTGAACTGGCGGGTGACGATCAGGACATTCAATGGGTAATCGATCCGCTGGATGGCACCACCAACTTCATTAAACGTTTACCACACTTCTCAGTTTCAATCGCAGTGCGCATCAAAGGCCGCACCGAAGTGGCTGTGGTTTACGATCCAATGCGTAACGAACTGTTCACCGCTGTTCGCGGTCAGGGCGCACAGCTGAATGGCTACCGTCTGCGTGGCAGCACCGCGCGTGACCTGGATGGCACTATCCTGGCAACCGGCTTCCCGTTCAAGCTGAAACAGCACGCAACCCCTTACATCAACATCGTCGGCAAACTGTTCACTCAATGTGCTGACTTCCGTCGCACCGGTTCTGCTGCGCTGGATCTGGCTTACGTGGCCGCTGGCCGCGTGGACGGTTTCTTTGAGATCGGTCTGAAGCCATGGGATTTCGCTGCGGGTGAACTGCTGGTGCGTGAAGCGGGCGGCCTGGTGACAGACTTCACCGGCAACCATGGCTACATGATGTCCGGCAACATCGTTGCAGGTAACCCACGTGTTGTGAAAGCTATGCTGGCGACCATGCGTGAAGAACTGAGCGAAGCGCTGAAGCGCTAAGCACAAAAAAGGCGGATATCATATCCGCCTTTTTTTACGCCGTTAAAACGGTCGTAACCCGCTACTCATCATCGGCTGTGCGCTTTGCCACAGTAACCACCCTGCCAGTACCAGCAGAATCCCACCTGCTAATCCTAATGCCGGCATAATGATTTTCGCCCCGTGCGACATTGCACTGTTTGCCCCTAGCTTTTCAGCTAATCGCCGCGATCGTTGAACTAATAAGCCCATTGCGGAGACCGTGACCGCCGTACCGATGGCCATGGCCACCGCCGAGGCCACACCCCACGCATAAACACCAATCACCTTAGAAAACAGCAGCATCATGATGGCGCCAGAACAGGGACGCATGCCCATGGAGAACACTACCAGCGCCTGGGTTTTCCCGCTCACCGCGCGATCCATCTGTTCAGCACTCGGCAGATGCGCATGACCGCATCCGCAGTGTTCATCATGCTGGTGATGTGGGCGAATGGCGTGAATCTGAATCTTCGCCGACGCGGGACGTAATAGCGGAAGTAATGTACGCAGCGCACGCCAGCCGACCCACACGCCCAACGCCATCACCAGCAGATAACTGCCCTTCTCCAGCCAGTAACTGCCGAGATGCATTTGCCGCGATGAGGTTTGCAATACCACCAGCATCACTGTGACCAAACCAATCGCCACACCGCCTTGTAACAGTGCGGCCAGTAGCGTCAGTTTCATGCTGGTTTTCAGCTTCGCGGGATGCGTCGCCAGGAAGGTGCTGATCACCACTTTACCGTGCCCTGGGCCCAGCGCGTGCAGCACACCATAAGCCAGGCTAAAAAGCATTAAAGTCACGCCCGCCTGCTGAGGCTGGTCAGCGACTTGTTGCAGGAGTTGGGTCATTTCGCGATTGAGGACTTTCTGCCATAACACGCTTTGCAGCAATATTTGCGACCAGTGCTGCCACAGGGTATATCCGGCAGCAAGCATCACTATGGCCAGCAACCAAAGCGGCCACAGTCTGCGTGAACGAGAAGGCAGAGAAATCAATGACATGTCAGGGTTACCGTTTGCGCGAATTGCTGACCAAGATCCATGTCTTCCGGCGGCGCATCGGCTTTATCCAGCGACAGCGCATATTGCTTGAGCGAGTCATCCGGTTTGGGGGTGTGTAAGCCTATCTGGCAGTGTGCTTTTACGCCGTCGTCCATGGTTAATGCCTGTGGGTTATCGTAATACATATCAACAAAGTAGCTCGGATCGAAGGTCTGAATACGATACTGTTTCGCACTCAGCGACTGGGGTTCGCCAAACGGCACAATAAACTCCAGCACTGCTTTGTTGCCGTTGCGCGACAAATTGTACTCTTTGGGCAAATTCAGGAACTTCACCCGCGTTTTGTCCTGCCATACCTCTGAGAAGTAATGTTGCCCCAACACGTTCGCCATCACCTGCGCCGCCAGCTTTTTCCATACCACGTCACCGGGTTTCGCTTTGCCGGCATCGTAAAGCAGACCGGCTGAAGTAATTTCATCCATGGTCCACACCATTTTCATGCCTGTCAGGTGATCGTTTTCGCTGACAAACTCGTTTTTCATATCGATAAAGCTGTGCGGATGAGACCAGGCTGCAGCGCTGAACAACAGCGTAAAAGGAATGAGTGCAATTTTCATGTGTTATAAAGTAACAATTCTCAAGTGAAGATTATACTGGTCCAGAAAAACTGTGACCCGCCTAAAAGCTCTGAGCAAAAGTCACGACAAAGTGCAGGGTTACCGCGTGGAGTTAGCTATTCTTAGCTCAAAAATGACCCGCGGATAATACTATTGATGAGTTCTGCACCTTCATCTGCACCACTCTTCAGCCGTGCCCAGCGTCGTTGTCATCTGCTATTGCTACTGTTTCTGCCTGCTCCCGCGCTAACGCTTGAAAAGCTCTGCCAGTTAAATGGTGTTGATCCTGCCGTTGCCCGACAGGATATCGCGGATGTCGGTGATGAGATACAGCGCTTCCATCAACTGGAGTTACACCAGATGGTGGATGGCAGCTTCCGCATACATGGGACGGAACTGGACAGGCGGCTCTGCCTGCTCCATTGGCTGCGACGCGCGCTGCGCCTGTCGCAGGATTTCGTCTGCGAACATTTTGCTCCCGTGCTGCGTCAGCGCCTAAAAGTCCTCAATATCGAAAAAGCGCTGTGGGATGAAACCAATCTGCAGGCGTTAATTCAACATTGTAGTCTGCGACTAAGCCGCGATTTCACGCCGCGCGACCGCCTGTTCCTGCAAATCTTTATGAAGTACGCGCTGTGCCAACGGCAAAATGCACTGTTTAATGAAAAACAGCGGGCATGGCTGGCAGCAAAAACCGAGCGTGCTGCCGCAGATGATGTGATCCACCACTGGCAGAAACGCTGCCATCTAGCGCCGGACGTTAGCGAAACCGACTTCTGGACGCTGCTATTCAGTTTGATTCATGCGCCGGATGGGAATCAGCTTGAAGACCACCAGGCGCAGCAGCTCATGCTGGCCGTAGAAGCGTTAATCGCCCGTTTTGAACAGCTGGCGCAGACACGCGTCAAAAATCAGCACGAGCTGAAATTGCAATTATTCACGCATCTGGCGCAAGCGCTGGATCGCAGTCACTTTGCCATTGGGATTGATAACAGTGTGGCATTGGACGTGGCGCGTCTTTATCCACGTTTACTGCGCACCACCGAACGCGCGCTCTATCACTTTAGCAGTGATTTCGGCACGGAATTCAGCGCGGAGGAAGTGAGTCTGGTGGCAGTGTTGTTCGGTGCCTGGCTGATGCAGGATAGCGCACTGCAGGAGAAGCAGGTACTGCTGTTGACCGGCGCGGATGCGGCAATGGAACAATTACTGGAGCAGCAAATCCGCGAGATAACGCTGCTGCCAATCAACATCACTTATCAGGATATGCTGCACTTTCAACGAGAAGGTGCACCGCGTGACGTGGCGCTGGTAATCACACCCTACGCCACATCGTTACCGTTGTTTTCACCGCCGCTGATCCACGCCGAGCTGCCGCTAAGCTATCATCAGCAGCAACGCATTCGTCAACTGCTGGAAGCTTAAGCGGCGCGCGGACGAAGGAACAATGCAGGAAGCGCCACCAGTGCCATCACCCAGAACAGATGTCCCTGTAAATGGGTAAACAGCACACCGCTGAGCATCGTCATCACGGCAATCCCGCCGCCCATCGCCAGTGCAGAGTAAAGCGACTGCAATCGAATCACCTCGGCCCCTTTGCGCGCGGCAATAAAGCGCATCGCTGCCAAATGGCATACGGTGAAGCTGCCACAATGCAAAATCTGAGCAGCAATGAGCAGCGGCAGCGCGGTGCTGGATCCCAGCATCACCCAGCGCACTAACGCACAGCAGCAAGAAAGCAGCAGCAAGTCGCGGGCACTCCAGCGACGGAACAGACGATTACTCAGCGCGAAGATGACGATTTCCGCCACTACGCCCAACGACCATAGATAGCCAATCACCGATGCGGAATAGCCTGCTTCCTGCCACCAGATAGCACTGAAGCTGTAATAAGCTGCATGTGCCCCCTGCATTAGCGTCACGCATAACATAAAGCGCCAGACCGCGTTCTCCCGTAGCATATCGCGCCACGCCGTCCAACCGCCGCTTGCCCCCTGCCGCACATCACCTTGTGGCCGGGTTTTGGGTACTAACATCATGCCGCTAAGCATGGCCAGCAAGCCCACACTCAGCAGTGCCAGAATCGCCTGTGATGACCAGGCACTCACTAGCATCCCCGTCAGCGCAGAGCTAATCACAAATGCCAGCGAACCCCATAGCCGCACCGGGCCATAAGCCAGACCAATTTGCTGCGTCCAGGTCGCTGCCAGCGCATCGCTGAGCGGCACCAACGGCGAGAAAAACAGGTTGAAGCCCACCATGACCAGTAACAGCCATAACCATTGGCCGCCAAACCAGAAACCTAACGCAAACAGGCACGTCATCAATGCCAGCAGCCGCAACGCCAGAATCAGCTGAGACGGGTTTTTAACCTGTGAGGCGATCAGCAGGCTACCGACAAATCGCGCCACCATGCCGCAACCGAGCAGTAAGCCGATTTTTTCAGCGTCCAGGCCTATGCCTTTGAGCCAGACGCTCCAGAAAGGTAAGTAGATGCCATAACAGAAGAAGTAGGTGAAGTAGCTGAGTCCCAGCCATCTGGCCGATCCGATGGTCATTTTGCCTCCCACAGGCATGTCAGCTGCGCCCGCAGCCCATTGGGCCGCTACTTTGTCAGAGGCTTGAACAAAAGTGAAATGAAAGGTCGGGGAATCGCTTTTTCTGCGACAGGCTTCGTATCGGAAATCGTACCTCAGACGCCTTAATAACAAGGTCTGCGTGAACGCTTCATGTGCGGTGTGTGCGGTGTGTGCGGTGTGTGCGGTGTGTGTTGACTCTATACAGCATGGGTCGCGTGCATAAAAAAAGGATGGCAAGCGCCATAATGCCAGTCAGTTAAGCCTGACTGGCATTTTTTCTTCTTGCTGTCGGATATTTATAGGGTCTCTCTTTCACCACCCTTGGGAACGAGCGCTCCCGTCGTCCCGGCAGTCTGACCATCTCTGCTAT